>JACQRA010000097.1 GCA_016206725.1 Candidatus Omnitrophota bacterium | reverse complement strand
GCCGCGCGTCTCCACACAACAGCTCGTGATTTTCTCGCGGCAATTGGCGACGATGGTGGCCAGCGGCATTCCCATCGTCGGCGCATTGGAGGTCCTCTCCCAACAGATCGAGGATCGGACGTTCCGTCACATCTTGCGGGCGGTCACGCAGCAGGTTCAAGCCGGCGCCAGTCTTTCCGAGGCGTTCGCCAAGCATCCTCGCGCCTTCTCGGAATTTTTTGCCAACATGGTCAAGGCGGGGGAGTCATCCGGTCGCTTGGATGAGATCCTTGATCGGCTGGCCGGCTATTTGGAAAAAGCCGATGTGCTCAAGCGAAAAGTCCAATCCAGCCTCTTTTATCCGGCCCTCGTGTCCCTGCTGGCTTTCTCGATCACGACGTTCCTGGTCGTGGTGGTCGTGCCGAAATTCAAGGACATCTTTACCTCGCTGGGAGGGAAGCTGCCGATGCCGACTCAGCTTCTCCTGACCGCCAGCGATGTGTTGAGGCAGTACTTTCCCGTCATGATCGGGCTCGCGGTGATGATGGCGGCTGCGCTGCGCATGTTTCTCGCCACCCCCATCGGTCGAGCCTGGTTTGATGGGGTGAAACTCCACGTCCCGCTGATCGGGCCGCTTCTTCAGAAAGTGGCGATTGCGCGCTTCGCCAGGACGCTGGGGACCCTGTCGCGCTCCGGTGTCCCGATCCTGACGTCCCTGGAGATTGTGGCCAAGACGGTCGGCAATACCCTCCTTGAACAGGCGGCGCTGGCGGCCCGCTCAAGCATTCGTGAAGGCGCCAACATTGCCGATCCGCTGGCGAAGAGCCGCATCTTTCCACCGATGGTCACGCGGATGATCGCGATCGGGGAGAAGACGGGCGAACTGGAACGGATGCTCTCGAAGATCGCGGAGTTCTATGAAAACGAAGTGGATGCCGCCGTCAACGCGCTCACCAGCCTGATCGAGCCGATCATCATCACGGTCTTGGGCCTTGTGATCGGATCCATCGTCATCGCGCTGTTCCTGCCGGTTTTCAAGATCTCCCAGCTCATCAGCCCCTATTAAGGGGACACAAACCAATTTCTAGAAATTGGTTTGTGTCCCCGATTTTGTTGCGATTAAGTACTTGACGGATCCTCTCGGAGTGTGGCATAGTACAAGTGCACTAGCGAAAAAGCCACACCCGTCGTGAGACGGGGCCCCCGCCAGAAAGCGAAGCGGGTCCGCCATGCAGTTTGGCGGAGGAAAGCCACAGGCCCTGTGGGAGAGACGAGTGAACGGCGTCAGGTTTGAGGTCCGGCGTCCCGGCTGGATTTCAAGCCGAAAAGTCATCAGACGCTGTTGCTATCGCCATCAGGGTGGCTGGGTTGCCGCATGAAGAAGAGAAGATGACGCCATTGTCCATGCGGCAGTGGCGTTTTTCATTTGAGGTCACAACGTTTTGAGGGTGAAAGGAGGTGAAGCGTACGCGGTTGGAAGTCAACAATTCAGCGGTGTGGAGGCGCTGTCGCGTCGTGAAGGGCGGGAAGGAAACGGCATCATCATTCCCTCCAAGACGACCTGCCTGACGTTCCGCGCGCAGTCTCCCAAACAGGAAGGAGAACTCTCCAATGAAACATCTTTCTTCTCGTAAGGGGTTTACCTTGGTTGAAGTGATGATCGTGGTCGCGATCATCGCCTTGCTGGCGGCGATTGCGATCCCGAACGTGTTGCGTGGTCGTACCACGGCCGGCGAGTCATCGGCAGTTGGTACGGTGCACTCCCTGGTCGCGGGTCTTGAGATGTTCCGGGCGGTCAACAACGAATATCCCGATGACTGGGTGGTGGACATGTACACCGATGCCGAGCCGGACTATGGGCCGACCGGTTTTGACGGGGATGCGACGGGGCCGGGCACTGTGCAAGGCTATACGTATACCTATACGCAAGTCACAGCACAGACGTATACGTTGACCGCAACGCCCGCCAATCCAGGGACGACCGGCTCGCGTGCCTTCTTTGTTGATGCGTCCGGACGCGTCCGGCACTGCCGGTGTGAGGGGACGACCTGTACGGATGCCACGGTTGCTGCGGTGACCATTGAAGCCGCTCCGGGCGCGTGCGCTTGAGGTTCGTTCAGCGTCTAGGAAGTATGTCTAAGGACCGGAGACCGAGGCGCCTCCTGCGACGACCTCGCAGGAGCGCCTCAGGTGCTCCTGGCGGGTTCACGTTGATTGAAGTGGTGGTCGTGTGCGGTATCATCGCGTTGCTGGCGGCGATCATAGTCCCGAGTTTGCTGCGCTCGCGCACCACGACCAACGAAGCGGCGGCGATCGGCAATCTGCGGGCGTTGGGGGTCTCGATTCATGTGTTCCAGACCCAAAACAACCGCTTTCCCTCAGACTGGCAGGCGGACATGTATGCGGGCGCCGACCCGGATTTCGGGCCTCCGTCCTTTGATGTGTCCATGGCAGGCAGCGAGGTGCAAGGCTACCTCTTTACGTATGCCGGACAGCCTGCCGGATGCACGAACAATTGTACAGGCTATACGCTGATGGCCAATCCGGAATCGCTGGCGACGTTGGGAACCCGGGCATTCTTCCTCGATCAAGATGGGAGAATTCGTCACTGTACAGGGGCTGGACCGGCCGATGCCACGGATGCGCTTATTACTGATCCGCCTCTGGCGTGTTAAGCCGCGGAGCGCTCGGGGGGGGTTTACCCTTCCGGAGGTGCTGATCGGTGTCGCGATCTTGGCGATTGCGGTGACGGCATTTTTAGGGGCGTTTCTTGGACAAATGATTCTGGCGGAGCACGCGAGAAATCTGACATGGGCCATCAATGATGCCAATCGCGTCATGGAACAGCTCAGGTTGCAGAACACCAGCCCCACGTGCGCAACACTGCCCTCGGATGACGTGCCCGCCGCCACAGGGCAGGGCACCTGCACGGATCCTCTCATCTCATGGGATGATTGGTTGCAGCGCTGCGGGGGAGGGAAAAGCCTTCAACCCAATCCGTTGACGGAGGAGCTGATGGTGGTAACCTGCCAGAATGAAGCTGGCACGGTAGCCTGTGGTTCAGGCGATGATCCGATTCGGCTGACCGTGTCGGTCTGCTGGCGACATCGCAACCGCACGCTGGGAGAATGTGCCTGGGATGGAACGACGCTGACCTCCTCGGAGGGGAGTAACGGGTTTGCCGCCAACGGCGTGATCGAATCCCCCGCGACGTTGGCGACCTTGATGACATGCCGCACCTAAAGAGGCCTATTTTAGATTTTAGATTTGCGATTTTGGATTTACGCCATGACACGCAATCCAAAATCCAAAATCCAAAATCCAAAATCGGAAGGGGGTTTACCATCACGGAGCTGCTCATGACGGCGGCGATTTTTGTGGCCATCGGAGGGACGCTGGCGGTCAGTTTGCTCATGAACCAGCGCGCATTCGTCACCTCCGAGGCGTACACCTATGTCCAACAGCAGGCCCGTCGCGCCCTGGATGCCATGGTCAAGGAATTGCGCGAGGCAGGCGACATTGACTCGCCCACGACGACCCAAGATCAAGATTTCACCAGTGCCGCTCGGCTGAATTTCCGCATCGCGAGGAACTACGATGAGGTCGCGTGCGGAGGCATTTGTTGGGGCAACGACACCACGACCTTGGGCTGGGTCCACTACCTCCTGGATACCACCGATGCACAGCACGCCCGTTTGCTTCGGTGCCAGTCCACACCCGCCGACGGCTCGGATGCGGGGATCACGGATTTCAGCGGCTGCCGCACGCTCTCCAACGATGTCCAGACCTTTCAGGTCGACTATGCGGACAGCGCGAAGACCGTGACGATCCGGTTGGAAAATCGACTGAGTTCACAGCAGATCGCCACCGGCGGACTGAGCACGACCCCGTCTCCCTTGAGAACCCAGGTGAGATTACGCAATCCTTAATCCTTGATCATGCCGTCACCCCTTACCGTGCCGCCCCTCCTCCAAACGACGTGGCGGGCCCTCAGGCGACTCGTCGCGATCAAACCGAAAGAAGCCAAGCTCACCATTGGACTCGATGTGGGATCCTCCTCTGTGAAGGCGGTGGCGCTCGGTTCTCACAAGGCCCTCGGCGGTCGTCGTGTCCTCGGCCAGCAGTGCGTGGAGATCCCCCCAGGCTCCCCAAGCCAAGAGGCGCAGATCCCTCAAGCGATCCAACAAGCGCTCCATGGTTTGCCGGTTTCGCATCTCAAAGGGGTGGCGGTGGCCGTGAGCGGCCAGTGGGTGATTATGCGCGTGGTGGAAATGCCGGCGCTGACCCCTGCGGAGTTTCGACAGGCGCTTCCCTATGAAGCCCAACGGTCGCTGCCGTTCAACGTGCAGGATGTGGTGTTGGATGGCGTGATCCTCGGCTCTTCAGGCAGCAAAATGTGGGCGCTGATGGTCGCGTGCAAACGGGATTTCCTCGATCGGCGGCTCGGGTGGGTGAAACAAGCGGGATTCGAGGTGACGGCCGTGGACGTGGATGCGTTGGCGCTGACGAACGCCTTTCTTGAGCACGCCAACGGGACGGGACCTTCGGAGACTCCGGCCCTCGTCAACCTCGGCGCTCAATGGACCAACCTGGTCGTCTTGAAAAACGGCCTCCCCTACCTGGTCCGCGATATCCCCTGGGGAGCGGAGAAATTGATCCGTCACGTCGCCGACCAATTAGGACTTGATCCGGCTGATGCGGCGAGCCAATTGAAACAGAGCGCCCTGCCCAACCCGCAGGCACTCGAGGCGTTGGCGAGCGGGTGTGAAGCGCTCATTGAAGAACTGCAGTTGTCATTTGATTTCTTTGAGAGTCATTTCGGGCCGTCTCCCAGTCACCTGGTTCTGAGCGGGGGCCTCAGCCAGTCAGGCGGGCTGCTGGAGGCCTTGAAGAAACACCTCACGCAGCCCGTGACCCCATGGCCGTTCGCTCAGCGGGTGTCAAACCAATTTGCGATCGCCTACGGCTTAGCCTTGCGGACTTAGAGTGCCCAACAAAATACCCACACGGTCGCGCTGGGCGCAATGACGAGCCGCGCCAGGAGTGAGGAGGACGGCATACTGATGCACAGAAGTATGGCGACGACGAACGACGCCGCGCGGCGACGCCAGTCCGCCCAGCCCACAGGGTTGCGGCGGCAGCCAGCCATCTGCGTCGTCCCTCCTCCTCGACGTATCGGTCTCCCTTATACGCCGTCGTCGTCGTTCCTCGCATCTGGCTGGCTGGCGCGCGCAACGCGGCCATGTCGGTATTTTGTTGGGCACTCTTCATGTTGACGATCAACCTGTTGCCGGAATCGTATCGCAAGACCACCGCGACCCCGCTTCCCCAGCTCCACCGCTCGCCGCTGGTCTCGGTGGTCCTGGCGATCGTGCTGGGCGTGACGGTCCTGCTCGCACTCGTTCGGCAGATTCGTCAGATGCAGCTCCATCACCTGAAGGTCCAGTTGCAGCAACTGACACCCCAGCGCGTGGAAGCGGACCGACTCCGCGTCGCGCTGCAACAGCTTCGTGTCCAACAGACGTCGTTTGAAGGTTTGCATCGTGGCGAGAGCGCGTGGGCCAAACGCCTCAACGCGCTGTCTGATGCCACACCGGAAGGCATTTGGTTCACGAGTCTCTCCGTGGATCCCGCGCATGGGCTGGTGATTGAGGGCTCCGCCCTCGGTCAAGAAGGACAGGAAATGGCTCAGGTCGGCCAATTGGTTCAGAATCTCAAGGACCAGACAGCCTTTAGCTCCGCGGTTCAGGACATTCAGATCGAATCCATCAAAAGCGTGAAAGAAGACGACGTGGAGCTGACACTCTTTACGTTGACGTGCGCGCTCAGCCAATGACCGTCAAGCGTACCACTGAACAACAGCGGCTCTTAATCGGGGTGGTGGCGTTCACCGCGCTGGCGCTTTACGTCTACGTGCTCTATGTCCTGCGGCCGCTCATGGGGTCGGTTGTCCGCCTCAGCCGAGAGGTCCATGAGGTGAGCCGGCAGGTTCAACAGATGGAACAGGTGGTGGCTCAAGCGACAAACGTCCAGCATGACTACACGGAACTCCAAGACCGTGTCGCACAGTTGCGCGGCCGGCTCCCATCCGAGGATCAATTGCCCGCCGTCCTTGAATGGCTCTCAGCAGTGGCCAGCGAGACTGGCGTGAGAATCCTCTCGATCTTTCCCCAACGCTCGAGCCAACCCTTCAAACCGGCGATGCCGGCATCGCCGGAGCTCTACAAGTCGGTGGCCATCGAAATCGACGCCTTGTCCGGTTTCCACCAGCTTGGGATGTTCCTCAGCCGTGTCGAATCCGGGGATCGGGCCGTTGAAGTCAAGCAGCTGCAGATCAGTCAGTCGGAGCGGGAGCTGCGTCGCCACAAGGTGAAGCTCATCTTGCTGACATACGTGACCCTTGCCGATGCTCACACCTAAACCCCGAGGGGACATAAACAAATTGCTCAAAACTATTAAAATTGTTTGTGTCCCCTATCTTATGATCTGTGATCTGTGCTGGGGAGAATATGATGCGAGGGGAAAACGCGATCCCTTTGTGCCCCTTGTGCGGGACGGGAGGATGATCGGTGCAGGGGGAGATCCTTCGCTGAGCGATGGACCGCGAGATGCCTTCCTGCCGTTGCTTGGCGGGATCTTATGGGATCCGGCCGGCCGTTCCATCGCGCTCTTGAATGAGAAAGAGGCCATGGTGGGGGATGCGGTGGGAGGCTATCGGGTGGTGGAGATCTACGAGGATTATGTGGTGCTTGAGCAAGAGGGTCGTCGAATCACCCTGAAGATTACGTTTGAGGAACAGGTGACATCGCAGGTGGAACCTCAACCATAGGGGGTGCACGGTGGCGTGCATTGATCGCAGAAGCAGGAACATCATGGGTCTGATGGCTGTCCTCACGCTGGTCCATCTGATCAGCGGTTCTCCGGTGTGGTGCGATGAGGCGGAATCCGGCGAGGTGATCGTCGAGGAACAATCGGGGACACAAACACATGCCCATGTGTTGGTGTCCCCTGTTGAGCCATCCGCGGAGGGGTCGGCGCAGGCAGGGACCATCAGTGTGGATTTCAAGGATGCGGACATCCGGCAGGTCCTGAGGATCCTGTCCCTCAAAAGCGGGGTCGACATTGTCGCCGGCCCCGATGTCGAGGGGCTGGTGACCATCAAGCTCACCAGCGTGCCATGGGAACAAGCGTTGGATATCGTCCTACGCACCTACGGCTTGACCTATGATCGCAAGGGCAACGTGATTCGCGTGATGAGCTTGGAAGCGGTGGAGCAGGAAGCGTTGGGGACCGAGGTGTTTCCCTTGAACTATGCGAAGTCGAAAGAGGTCATGGACATCGTCAAGGAAATGCTGACGGATCGGGGCAAGGTGAAGTTCGATGATCGAACGAATACGGTCATCGTGACCGACCTGCCCGCCAGCCTGTTTCAACTCAAACAGGTGATCGAGCGCCTCGACCGACAGACCCCTCAGGTTCACATCGAGTCGCGCTTCGTCGAGACCCGCTTGACGCGGGACGAGAATCTGGGGATCGACTGGTTTGACAGCATGCAGTTGACCGTCAGCCCGGCCACCTCCTCGACCACCTTTCCGTTTCGAACGGGTGCGACCTACGGTAAGGCGGGGGAGGCCTTCCTCACCAAGCCGGGGGATCTGTTCTACACCGGCACCTCGGCAGCGACGAACGCGGTCGCCAACCAGGGATTCATCCCCAATGCCGGCGGCCAATTTGTGTTTGGGACGATTACGTTGGCTCAACTCAACACGACGATCAACATGCTCAAGCAGCGGGTGGATACGCGGGTGATCTCGAATCCGACCATCGTGACGCTGAACAACCAAGAAGCCAGCGTCCAAGTCGGGACGGACGTGAACATCCCGAACTTCCAGGTGGACCCCTCGACGGGTCGCGCGACGGTGAGCGGCTTTCAGACGCGCTCAACCGGCATCATCCTCAAGGTGAAACCCCAGGTCAATCTGGAGCAGGAAATCGTGATGGACGTCAAGCCGGAAATCACGACCGTGGGATCGGATCGGACGTACGCCTCGGGCATCACGTTTCCGGATTTTGACGTCCAGAAAGCGCAGACGCAGGTGCGGCTCGTCGACGGGCAGACCCTGGCGATCGGCGGGTTGAAACGACAAGCCGAGCGGGTGACGCAAAGCAAGATCCCCATTCTCGGCGATCTTCCGATCGTGGGCGTCCTCTTCAGCAATCGCCGAGAGCAGACGCCCTCAGGTCAAGATCAACTCGATCTGCTGATCTTCATGACGGTCCATCTGGTCAAGGACAAGGCCAAGCAAGCTGTCGCCGCCGCCAGTCCCTGATGAAGAGAGCTGACATGTCGAGTCGTCATCTGTTGAGCCGGCCGTTGGGAGTGGCGCTGGGGTTGGGGCTGGTCGGAGGGTGGTGGGCGCTGCAGGGATTCGCTGACGCCCAGACGACCAGGCGCGCCAAAGAAGCCCTGGTGGATGCCGCTTCCATTGACAAGAAACTCCACACCCTTCTCGAGAACCAGCAGCTCATCCTGCAGAAGTTCGACGCGGTCATGGAAGAACTGCGCATCGTCAAAATCCGCTGCACGCAATAGAGCAGTGATTGAGTGATTAAGTAATTAAGTGATTGAGATAAAACAATGACGTCGGGATAGCCCCGGCGTTTTTTCCTTCTTAATCACTCAATTACTCAATCACTTAATCACGCCTTTGCAGGTAGCATGCCTTGACGCTCCTTCAAGCGCCGTGATATAGTAATTCCTTCTCACGTAAGGAGCTGACAACGGCCTGGCCGAATTGGGTTGACCTCGTCATCTTCCTGTTGGTCTTCCGGGGTGGGTATGTCGGGTTCTGTCGAGGATGGTTGACAGAACTCGTTCACGTGCTTGGACTCATGGCGGTGAGTGTCTTCACGTGTCGTTTCTCCAGCGTGCTCGTTGAACAACTCCGTCCGTGGTGGCCTCTGCGTCCACAGGGACTTGAGATCGGGGGATCGGTCGGGTTGTTTCTCGTCTTGATGATGCTGGTCGGTTGGCTGGTGCGCCGGATGGCCGGATGGGTGGCTGACGAGCGCGCGCATTGGATCAGCCACAGCGCGGGGATGATCGTGGGGGTCGTGCGGGGAACGTGGTGGGCCGGGATGATGGTGCTGTTCATGCTCTCGTTCCAGCAGGCGTACCTGACGCAGAGCATCACGGAGCGATCCTCGCTGGCTCCCTCGCTGTCACGCGTGGCTCGGACGAGTCTCCAGTGGGCCACCGATCGGCTACCGGTTTCCGCGGCGCAGCCGGCGAAACCCCTCCTGTTACGCTGATGCCCCTCATTCCGGAAGATCGGTTGGATGAGATTCAAGCGCGTGTCGATATCGCCGAGCTCATCGCTCGATATGTTCCGTTGAAGCGGGCAGGGCGGCACTTCAAGGGCCTGTGTCCCTTCCATAAGGAACGCACGCCGTCCTTCCACGTCAACGTGGACAAGCAGATCTTCCATTGCTTCGGTTGCGGGGTGGGGGGCAATGTGTTCAGTTTTCTCATGCGGCAGGAGCGGCTCACGTTTCCTGAAGCGGTTCGTCATCTGGCCGAGCAAGCGGGGGTGGCGCTTCCCGAGCCGTCTGAAGCTTCTCGCAACGGCCACACGGATCAGCTCTACGCGATCATGGAGAAGACGTGTCGCTATTACGAACGCCTGCTGGGGCATGCCCGCGAGGGACGCGTGGCGAGAGCCTATCTCCGCAAGCGGGGCGTCACCGACAAGACGCGGCAAGCCTTCCGTCTCGGGGCTGCGCCGATGACGGGCTGGGATCGTCTCGTGCAAGCGGCGAAACGCACCAATGTGGAAGCGGGTGTGTTGGAGCAAGCGGGATTGGTGATCCGTGCATCCCGGGGAATTCGGGATCGATTTCGTCAACGTCTGCTCTTTCCCATCCACGATGGGCGGGGGCGCATTGTGGCCTTTGGGGGCCGAAGCTTGGCGGAACAGGAGCCGAAATATCTCAACAGCCCCGAGACGCTCGTGTATCATAAAGGTCGCTGTCTCTTTGGACTCTCCCAAGCCAAAGACGCCATCGTGAAGGCCGATGAGGCTATCATCGTCGAGGGATATTTCGATTGCGTCGTGTTATGGCAGCACGGCGTTGGCCATGTGGTGTCTCCCCTCGGCACCGCCTTGACCTCGGAGCAAGCGCGTCTGCTTTCTCGCTACACCCGGCGGGTCGTCCTGGCGTTTGATGCGGATGCCGCGGGAGAAGCGGCGACCCTGCGGGGCATCGATGTGTTGGTCGAAGCCGGTTTTGAGGTGCGGATTGCGCAATTACCGGCCGGCATCGATCCGGACGAGCTGGTGCGCTCGGGCGGCCCCCAGGCGTTTGGGCAACTCATCGAGCAGGCTCTGGGGGTGTTCGAGTTTTTGATCCGCTGCGCGAGGCATCGCTTTGACATCCGTCGCGCTGAAGGCAAAGTCCACGCCGCGCAGTTTGTGCTTCCCACCGTGGCCAACGTGCAGAGCGCGATGTTGAAAGCCGAATACGTCAGACTGCTCGCGCAGCAGCTCGCGTTGGATGAGCGGGCCGTCTCGGAGGAGTTGCGCCGCATCGTCCCACGCAGCCTCGGCACGACGTCGGCATCCGCTCCCATGACGGGGCGGGTGGTTGCGCGCAGCCCCGTTCGCTCCCAGGCCGCGGAGCGTATGCTGACCGCCTTGGTGTTGGATCAGCCGTCTCGTTGGGACGAGGTCAATCGCTCGGGGGTTGTTGAGGTCATCGCCGACGCGCCGCTTCGACGGATCTTGAGCGTCATCGGGGAATTGCGCTTAGCGGCGAGCGATCCAACCCCCGCCCAACTGATTTCGCGATTCGCTGACGCGCCTCCGCCAGGCGGCGTGGCGGAAGACGCGATGGCGGCTGTCGTGTCCGAGCTGGTCCAACTGGTCCAGTCGGCGAGTCACCGCGATCAGGCGTTTCGTGAATGCCTTCGTCGTCTGCAATTGAAGGCTCATCGGGAACGACTGACCGAACTCCACCATCGTCTGGCCGATGCCCAACACGCCGGACACGAAGGCGATGTGACGGAATTGCTCAAACAGTATCAGCGCCTGATGAAGGAGAATGTCCATGGCTAGCTCCAAGCGCCCACCACGAGAGCGTCCGCCGCTCAAGCGTCGGCGGGCGGGCGCCGTCGCAGGAGTGGCGCCCGTCGGCGGGCGTCCGCTGAAGGGGGGTGGCGGGCGAAAAACCTTCAGTGAACGGCTGGCTCGGGTGTTGAGCATTGGTCGCGACCGCGGCTCCATCACCTATGAAGAGCTCAACAATCTGTTGCCCGAGGACGTGGCGTCCCCTGAGGAGATTGACGAGTTGCTCATCTTGTTGGGGAAAGAGCACATCGAGATCGTGAATAAACCTCCCGCCCAGCCGCGCACGCCGGCGGGCAAGGGCACGACGGAGGAGCGCGAAGAAGCCGAGGCGGAAGAGCCCGTCGGCTTCAAGCAGCTCGATGACCCTGTCAAGATGTACCTGCGCCAAATGGGCCAGATTCCGCTCTTGACTCGTGAGCAGGAACTGACGCTGGCGAAGAAAATTGAAGCGGCGGAATTGAGTTTCCGCGATCGAGTCCTCCAATTGCCCTTTGTCCGCCGGGAGCTCTTGGTCTTGATTGATGAGCTGATCGAGGGGAAGCTCAATCCGGAAGATTACGTCAAGGATGATCCGAACCTCCGCCGGGAAGAGCTGGTGGCTCAACTGGTCAAGCTGCGTCGGCGCCTGAACGCGAGGCGGGCGAAGGCGAAGGTGCGCAAGCTGCTGGAGGAGTGCCACCTGACCATCCGAGCCATTGAGTGGTTGGTGGGACGGCTGGAGCAATTCCTGAGGGCGCTGGACGCGACCGATCGACAGTTGGCGAGGTCGAGGCGGCGAGCGCTCGTGAAACAACAACGAGACCATCGGCGGCGGTTGGGGGGCGAGGCCGAGACGATGCGCCACATGCTCAAGACGATTCGGCAGGCCGAGACGGATTATACGAGGGCGAAGAAGGAGCTGGTCGAAGCCAATCTCCGGTTGGTGGTGAGCATCGCGAAAAAATACACCAATCGGGGGCTGTCCTTTTTGGATCTGATTCAAGAAGGGAACATCGGCCTGATGAAGGCGGTCGAGAAATTCGAGTACCGACGAGGGTATAAATTCTCGACCTACGCGACCTGGTGGATCCGTCAAGCGATCACCCGCTCCATCGCGGATCAGGCTCGCACGATCCGCATTCCGGTCCACATGACGGAGACGATCAACAAGCTCGTGCGCGTGTCGCTGGCGCTGGTCCAAGAGACGGGGCGCGAGCCGGCGCCGGAAGAAGTGGCGAAGGCGAGCGGGATTCCCGTCGAGAAGGTCCGGGGCATCCTGAAGATCGCGCAAGAGCCGATCTCGCTGC
>JACQRA010000103.1 GCA_016206725.1 Candidatus Omnitrophota bacterium | reverse complement strand
CGCCGATCGCTTTAGAGCCATAGAGGGTACTCGACGATCCACGTAGGACTTCGATCCGCTCGATGAAGTCCGCCGGCAGTTGCGCGAAGTTAAACGATCCTAACGTTGGACTGGCGACTTCCACGCCATCAATCAGCACCAGGACTTGGTCGTCGGCCGATCCGCGAATGACGACGGAGGTGGTCCGTCCGAACGAGCCACTGCGCCTGACAAAGACGCCGGGGACGTTTCGTAGCACTTCCAACGCGGTATCGGCTCGTTGGTTCCGGATGTCCTCCGCGGTGACGACGCTGACCGACTTGGTGAGCTTGTGTCGCGGCACATCCGAGCGTGTGGCTGAGACCACCACTTCCTCCAATCGAGACTTCGAAGACAACTCATCCGCCCATGCTGTTGGAGCCATCAATAACACTGCGGCGACTTCCACCTTCCACCTTCTACCTTCCACCTTCATGTGTTCCCCCTTTCCCCACGGAAAGGCCTCGGTTGGAACCTCCTTGACCGATCGGTCTCCTGGCTCACCGGACACCTTTGCGCCTTCCCATTCCGCCATCGGCGGGACAGTGGCTTCTGCAAAGGGAACACCTCGGATGACAGTTGCGGGGCAGCGCTCGACTTTTCCGCCACCGGCGGAATCACGAGCTTCCCGGTATCGGTCAGGGTGTTGCGCCCGAAGACTTTCTCCTTTGTTGTTGTTTCCACCGATGCGCGGTCTCCACAAATCTCCGCGCCCATCGAACATTCGTCAAGAAATGGACATGAAGATACGAGGCCAACAGGTTGCCTCGGACGAAGCCTTCCCGTCGTCGTTCATGTCGACGCAGCACGGTATAGGCGGCTTCATCTCCTCTGACTGGATGGTCCCAGGTTGAGTAGTGAAACTCGTGGCCTTTGATGCGGTCGTTGACGCGCGCGAGGATGGAGGGACGGCGAGCTAGGAGGGTGGCGTAGCCGAATGGTTGAAGACGTGGGGTCATGCGAATCGTTCCCGGCAACACGCCGACCATCGCATGACGTCGTCCCTCAAGGTCAACCAGGCGCTGCGCGAGATACATGAGCCCGCCGCACTCCGCGTACGTCGGCGTCCCGGCAGCGATCGTCCGTTTCAGCGAACGTCGGAACGACTGATTCTCGGCAAGCGGTCTCGCGAACACCTCGGGAAACCCTCCACCCAGATAGAGGGCATCCAGCCCATCGGGCAGGCGACGATCTTCCAGCGGGCTGAATGGTACGACCTCAGTGCCGAGCGCGCGCAGCAGGTCGAGATTGTCGTGGTAATAAAAGTGGAAGGCCTCATCTCTGGCAACTCCCAGACGCACTCGAGCCGATGGCGTGGGGACATGCTCCCACGGTGCTGAGATCACAGGAAGAGGCGGGGCGCTCTGTGCCAGGCGGACGACTCGCGCAAGGTCCACCGTATCCTGCACGAGGTGGGCCAGTCGAGTCAGCGCCGCAGTCAGTCGGCCCTGCTCTTGGGCAGGGACCAGGCCCAGATGACGCTCAGGCATGCTGATTGCGGCATCGCGTGGCACATAGCCCAGGACGTTGAGGCCAGGCATGTTGCGCAGCGCTTGGCGCAGCAACTGGAAGTGGCGTTCGCTGACCCGATTGACGATGACGCCACTGATCCGGATATGAGGATCGAACTCGCGATACCCCTTGACGACGGCGGCCACCGATCGCGCCATGTGGCTGCCGTCAATGACGAGGATGACCGGAGCAGAGAGGAGCTTGGCAACTTCCGCGGTACTGCCACGCTCGCTCGTGGCTCCGTATCCATCGAACATCCCCATGACGCCTTCGACGAGGGCGAGATCAGCGGTTGCGCTTGCGTGTTGAAAAACCTGTTGGGCCTTGTGAGGAGTGAGCAGCCACGTGTCGAGATTCCGAGAAGGACACTCCGCCGCGCGCTCCAGATGAGAGGGATCAATGTAATCCGGTCCCACCTTGAACGGTTGCACCCTCATCCCTCGCCGGCGAAGTGCTGCGATGAGTCCCATCGCCACCGTCGTCTTCCCGACGCCGCTCTGCGTGCCGGCGATGATGAGGCGAGGAATGGTCACCATGTGGTACCCACCCGTAGGGTCGATTTGACGAGTACAGCCATCAGCGTCATCACCACTCCAACCCATGAGGCGGCATACATGAGACGGATAGCCTCCCGGATTCGCTCCGGTTCCAAGGGACGATGCGGCTCGCCGAGAAACGGCATCGTGACGGCTCGACCCTGATACCAGTTCGCTCCACCCAATCGAACCCCGAGCGCACCGGCCAGCGCGCCTTCAGGAATGCCGGCGTTGGGCACGGTTCCATACGGCTGTCGCCATGCCGCCATCCACGTGTTGCGCGCGGAGTATCCACAGAGCCGCGACGCGACGGTGAACACCACGGCTGACCAGCGGGCCGGCAGCCAATTCGCCGCCGTGTCCAGCGTGGCGGCCGCCCAGCCGAAGTTGATGTACCGCGCGGAGCGATGGCCGATCATTGAATCGAGGGTGTTGATCGCTTTGTAGGCAACCGCCCCCGGTACACCGCCGAGGAGAAAAAAGAACAACGGAGAGAGAATTCCATCGAGCGTGCTTTCCGCAATCGTCTCCAGCGTCGCGCGGACAATCTCCGGACGGTCCAGGTGATTGGTATCCCGTCCGACGATCCGCGCCACCTGCCTTCGGGCCCGGGGGAGATCGTCGGCCTCCAATGCGCGCAGCACCTGCCAACTCTCACGCGCCAGGTCTCGGGTCGAAAGGCAGGTACACAGCAAGACGGTTCCCGTGATGAATCCCGCTACGACGGAGAAGGCCGAGCACGTGGTCATGATCCACCATGCGGCGAGCGCGCTGATCCCGACGACCGCGATGACCAACATCGCTCCGGCCATTCGTTCCCACCGCATGGCCTGTCGCAAGAGGCGCTCACCCCATTCGGCTAGGAAGCCGATGCCGCGCACCGGATGCGGGATCCATCGGGGATCGCCGATGGCGAGATCCGTGGTGTAGGCCAGCGCCAGCGTGACAAAATCGGGGACACAAACCATGTTAGAACTTGATGAACTCATAAATAGCGTTCATGTTCAGATGGCTCCGAACCACAGAAGCCCATTGATCAAACGCCGCCTCCGGCGGAGCGACCGCTGAGACCGAGAGGGGCGGCAAGTGACGACGAGCCCGCAGGCGATTGAGCCACCATCGGCGGAACGCGGCTTCATCAAAGAGGCCGTGCAGATACGTGCCCCAGACGCCTCCATCCTCAGATTGCATGCCGTCGTGGTCGTCAGTCGGCTGTTGGGAGCGCTGAGTGATCTGCACGACAGGACGCCTCGCAGAAGGAGACTGCAAGCGGCCCATGTGGATTTCATAGCCGCTGACCGGCAGGCCGCTCTCTACGTGATGGCCGAGGACATGGCAGACGGTTTTCTCGCGATGGAAGCGGGTCTCGAACGGCAACCAGCCCAATCCTTCCGCCTCGGTCCTCGCCGCTTCGATGCGATCAGGATCGAGGAGGCGCTGTCCCAACATCTGAAATCCTCCGCAGACCCCGATCACTTCACGTCCCGCCTCTCGACACCGTTGAAGGTACCGGTCAAGCTGTTGCCGGCGGATGAAGGACAGGTCGGCGATGGTGCTCTTGGTGCCCGGCAGAATGACGGCATCCGGCAGCGACGTCTCTGACGGCGGCGCGTCAAGGAATTGCAGATGAACGTCCGGCTCGCGGCGGAGCGCATCGAAGTCGGTGAAATTGCTCATGCGGGGCAGGCGAATGACGGCAATCGTCACGGTGCCGTTGGTGGGATGCGAACTGCTGCGTAGCTTAAGCGAAGCAGAGGGCAGCGAATCCTCCTCAGCGACATCGAGATTGTGAAGGTAGGGCAGCACGCCCAACACGGGTCGTCCATAGCGCGCTTCCAACCAGCGAAGGCCGGAAGTCAGGAGTGTCGGATCGCCGCGGAATTTGTTGATCACGAATCCCCGCACCAAGCGGCGCTCGTCTTCATCGAGCAGCTCCATTGTGCCGACCAATTGGGCGAACACGCCGCCTCGATCAATGTCTCCGACGAGGAGTACCGGCGCGTTGAGCTGTTTGGCGACCCACATGTTGACGAGATCATCAGCCTTCAGATTGATTTCGGCGGGAGAGCCTGCGCCTTCGATGACGAGGATGTCGGCCTGGCGGCTCAATTTCTCAAGCGACTGCGTGATGACGTTGAGCAGCTTTGGCTTGTAGGTCTGGTACTCGCGGGCGGTCATGGTGCCGACCGATTGGCCGAGGACGATGACTTGGGCGCCGACGTCGGTCGTCGGCTTCAAGAGGATCGGATTCATCAACACCGACGAGGTGACACCGGCCGCTTTGGCCTGCTCCGACTGTGCGCGGCTGATCTCGCCGCCCTCAGGCGTGACGTCGGAGTTGTTGGACATGTTTTGCGCCTTGAAGGGGGCGACGCGATAGCCATCTTGCGCGAAGATGCGGCAGAGGGCGGCCGCGAGGACGCTTTTTCCGACGTGGGAGCCGGTGCCCTGAACCATGATCGCCTTAGCCGGCATGGAGGACCTCATGGAGGGCCGCGAGCAATCTGGCATTCTCTTCGGGGCGGCGGACGCCGATGCGAAGGAAGCGGCCGGGCTCAAGGCCGGTGAAGTCGTCGCAGTTGCGCACCGCCACCCCTTGCTGCGCGAGCTGTGCGCACAGCCGCGAGGAGCCCAGGTCCGGCTCGGTGAGTTTGCAGAGGAGGAAGTTGGTGCTCGTGGGAAAGGGACGGAGCCCGGGCAGGCGACGAAGCGATTCACCGAGTTGCTGAACCGCGTCTCTGACGAGACGGCGGCTTCGAGTCGCATAGGCCGCTTCCTTCACGAGCTGTTCACCCACCGCCAAGGCGAAGGTATTGAGCGGCCAAGCCGATTGGTGACGTCGCAAGCGCTCGACCAGGGCGGGTGCCGCCGCCAGATACCCGATGCGCAGGCCCGGCACAGCGAACACTTTGGTGAGCGAGCGCAACACAATGCATCCTTCATAGTCGGAGAGGGCCGAGACGACACTGATCTGCTCAGGGGCCTCGGTCCATTCGACGAACGCTTCATCCACGACGAGTGTCGTCTGGTGGGCCTCGCAGCGCGCGGCCAGCTCGAGGACGCGATCGCGGGGCATCGCGACGCCGGTCGG
>JACQRA010000096.1 GCA_016206725.1 Candidatus Omnitrophota bacterium | reverse complement strand
GGGGTCAGACACCTGCGGTATCTGACCCCTTGACGGATTTCCGCACGAGGTCTGGCACCGCCGCCCCACCCGCCGAGGGACAGGCGACCGGCGCGGGGCCGACGACGGTGGAGACGCCGGAACAGTGCGTGACGGGCGATACGCTCTTGCCGATTCGCAGAGAAGGGGGCGGCGCCGTGGCCTACGTCCCCATCGTGGACGTGCAGCCGGGGGAGGCGGTCTTGTCGCTGAACGAGACGACGGGGCGGCTGGAGTGGCGCCGGATCGCGGGACGGCTCGAGCTGGGGATCAAGCCGGTCTATCGCTTGACCACGGCTTCCGGCCGCACGATCCGCACGACCGGCACGCATCCGTATCTGACGCTGTCGGGTTGGCGGAAGGTGAGTGAGCTATCGAGCGGTGACTGGATTCGCGTGGCGATGAGCCATTACGGAGAAGGGAACTCGCTGAAGCCCGTCTCGTCGAGGACGAAGAGCCTCCCCCTCAGTTTGGCTTCCGGCACGGCCGCCAACAATTTCTTGAGCGAGGCGACGATGGGCGATAAGAGGGGTGGGTGGATATCCACGTGGATGATCCCTGCGTATCGCGAGGGCGGATACGCGTCTTCGTCCGTGAAGTCGGCATCGCGGCTGATGAGGATGCGCTCTTCGGTCTGGGCCAAGCGGATGACCGCACCGTTCTTGGTGCCGGCGGGGACTCGGAGTGCCTCATGGCTCATGCGACGCAGCACGCCGATGAGCCGGACGTCCACGTCTTCGTCAATAAGAAACCGCATGCCGGGCGGTCTGGAAGGTGGCGGCGCGGCCGCTCTGGATCGTCTCGCGAGCGAATTGGAGCGCCGCGTGCAGATGCTGGGGGCGGATCATGGGGTAGCCGGCCTTGATATCCTTGTACGTCTGGCCGACTTCCAGCAGTTCGAGGATGGTCGCGACCATGACGCGACTCCCCTTGAAGGTCGGTTTGCCATGGCAGATAGCGGGATCTATACGGATGTAGTCGCGCCACTCAATGAATCGGCTCATCACGCCTTTAGCATACCCACCGGGTACTCCATTGTCAATACCGAGACGGCGTGGGATCGCATCGTGGCGATTGACCCCCTGCTCCCGGAGCCGGTCTACGACATCGAGGTCGAGGGCACGCACAATTTCGTCGCCGGCCACTGGCTTGAGCCGTCGCCGTCGGTCTCCCGCGTCTTCGGCGGACTCCTCGCCCACAATACCCTCCTCTCTTCTTCCAAGGGCTCATCCGCCGCGCGACCGAGCCCTGCGGGCGAGGGAGTCCTGAGCGACCCCGCGAAGAGCGGGGGAGCCGAAGGGCCGCCCGCCAAGGGGCCGCCCTCCGACCGTTCTGAACCGTCCCGCGAGCCTCGTCCCAGCTCGAGGACCGAGCCCCTCTACTATGATGAGCAAGCAGGCGACCTCAATCTCACGCTCTTAGAGGGACTTGTCGCGGAGGCGGCACAAAAGGCCGGTGAGCAGTTGGGCTTCCATGTCGAAGCGCTCATCGTCGGCGGGACGCGCTACCTCCGCACCAGCATCCGCCCCGATTTTGATGTGTTGCTCATCGAGGACCCATCCAGAACCTTTCAGTATTACAGAGTACGAGAGGCCTTCATCGAGGCGTTGGGCCAGTTGGTGCGCTCATATCCTGACGTCTCCGTCAGCTCGTATGAGAAGGGATGGACCGTGTGGGTTAACACGCCTCGTCGAGCCTTTAGGGTTGGCTGGCAAGTCTCGCCAAACGCTCAATGGCGCACGGCCCATCCCAATTGGAAGGAGGAGCGCGTGATTGAGCGATTACGTGAGTATCTTGGCAAGCGGGTGGAGTACCGGAATCTTGAGGGACGAGATCGGGAGGTCGCCTTTTATGATTTTCGGAGGACGCTCCAATACTATGTCGCGGCTGAATTCTACTTCGGAGACGACGCGATCTGGCGTCGGATGCGAGATCGCTTCCTCAGTATCGAGGACGACGATGCGGCAGCGTGGCAAGCGTTCTTGAGCGATCCCGAGCGGCTGGAGCGCGAACGCCTCCTCCTCGCTCAACTGAGCGACGAAGCGCAACAGCCCGTGATCTTCGACGGCATTCGACGTCACCTGGCTGAATTGCTGTCCAACTTGCCTCATCCCCGGTTCAGATCGTCAACGCCTCTCCCCGAGGCCGATGCCCGCACAACGTCTGATACCACCGCCCTCAACGCCCCCACCGCGCCGCCTGCCGAGTCATCTGGGGCGTCGAGTGACGGGAAGGAGTTGCCGCCGCCTTCGGTTCAAGTCATCCGAAGAGACGCTCATGAACAACGCTTGATTGCGAAGTATTTGAGCGTCCCGATTCACGAAGTCGAGGAGTTGTCGGCGGATGAGCACCGAGACGCCGTGGCTCTTGCGCAGGAAGCGTTTCATCGCAACTACCTCGCTCTTGCGGATGATCCGGCGTTGGCTCCCGTCATGAACGTCTTGCACCTCAAGGGTATTGAGACCGCCCAATCACAAGCCGGTGGCCCCGCGGCGAGCCATCGCTCGGATGCCGACCGGACGTGGTTCGACGTCGTCGACCTCAGTCCTAACAATGAGCGGGTCTTGCGCGAGCACGGATTCCTCCTCGAGCCCTCGCATGACTGGAGGAATCCATTATTTGACGAGGCGCCCTCTCAGCGGTTGGCCCGTATCGGATTTTCTCGTGGCCCGAACGAACCGATGGAGCGCGTCGTCGCGCGCTGGCATGAGGTTCTCCAGCTCATTCGGCCGCAAGGTCGCTCGCTTGTTCCTGGCGAAGAGCTTCCCGAGGATCGCCGCGGGGGCGAGGGGTTACCAGCCGTGTCGCCCGCCACCTCCGCCGCGCGACCGAGCCCGCAGGGCGAGGAAGTCCTGAGCGAGCGTGAGCGAGCCGAAGGGCCGCCCGCCGCAGAGCTTCAACCACACCGCATCCGCGTCGTATCAACCACGGACGTCACTGAACAACTCGCCGCATTCAAACGGCGTCTGGACGCTCCCATGCAGCGTGGGACGGGATGGGTGCGAATTGCCGCGACACCGCAGGAAGCTCGTGACTTTCACCGAACGTGGAGCTCCAACACTCCGGGTCAGTTTGAACTCTTATTCGCTGGCGCTTCTTACGCTGTTCCCCTCCGTGTGTGGGAAAAGATGGTGGCGTGGGTCACGCGCACGCCGGATTTGGAGCGCCAAGGGTATTTTCTCGCTAAGGTGGGGGAAGGCGGCTACCGAGTGCTCGACTTCATTCCGTTGGGAAGTTACGTGACAGACCCAGAGGGCGTCTCCCGTGATCCGAAGACTGCCCAACTCACCTTTTCAGTAGATTATCTCAGCAAAGAGGTTGCCGAAGCGCTTGGGGTCGACCTCACGGTTCAGCAGTCCCTCTACTTTCGTGCCATCGCAGGCCATCAACCACTAGCGGTCTCCATCGCTGTACATTCCCACTGGGAGAGTTCTGCTTATTCTCATGGACCTTCTCCAGAGGATCAGGCAGGGGAGTCGATGAAAACACACGCCGGTGTTGTGTATTGCCTCGGAAGTCAGGAAGGCTATCTCTACGACCATGCGGGAGTCGTACGGATTGGCAGGACTTTCCCATCGGACACGATTGAGGGAACGGTAGAGGACACGCTGCGGGCGAGGGATGAGGCCGAGCGCCGGCACTAATCACGGTGACAATCGAGTGGGAGTTCCCTCTCATTGTGAAGGAGAGGGGAAGCTGGTATACTCCCTGCATGGAGGTGTATTTCACCCGCCATGCGCGCAACCGAATGCGGTTGTATGACATTTCGGAAGCTGACGTCATGACCAGTGTCACGCAACCTGAGCGTGTGACGACAGCGAGTCTGGGCGATAGGCATGCCTGGAAGCACATCGAGGGCAACCGATGGTTGCGCGTGACGTTCAAAGACGAAGGTGGACGACGCCTCGTCATCACTGTGACGCCGAAACGTCACGCCCCAGGAGGCACTCATGCGCATTGAGTTTGATCTGGAAGCCGACGCGCTGTACGTGCGATTCAAAGACGAGCGTCCGGCCGATAATGTGGATATCCAAGAAGGCATCACCGCGGATTTTGACGCCAGCCACCGATTGATCGGCATCGAAATCCTCAACGTGAGTCGTCGCCTCCCCCCCGAAGCCTTAGCGACCATCACCGTCCAAAACCTCCTCCCCTCTACCCGCTGATCCCCCAATTTCCTGATCGCGGTGCCAGACCTTCCGCCCCGATGGCCATCGGGGCTCGGTGTCCGACATCGAGTTTTTTAAAGGCTGACGAGCCGAAGCGCCAACTCTAGTCAAGGAAGAGGAGTTTCAGATCGGGATGGAGGACTTTGAAGTCCGGGTCTGTGGTGACGAGCGCTTCTTCGGATAGTAAGGGACTAGCCGGATCAGATGGCGCAGATCGCGTTCTTCACGGGATCGTTCTTCTCGCCGCATCTTGAGCGAATCGTCTGTCGTGAGCGCCCCCTGTAACATGCCGCGAGCAGCCAAGAAGGCCTCATCTTTTTTCGACCCCATCCCGCGTCTTGCTCCTTGCTTTGAGCGTTTCTGAAGCATGGGTTACTTCCTAGCGAAGCGAACGCAGAACGCGGACTTGATCAGGTTTACGGATGACGCGCAGAATGAACAGGCGCTCTGCAGCGCGTCGATACAGGACGCGAAACTCTCCGGAGGTCAGTTGCCAGATGGCGGGGGTGAAGCCGTGGAGCTTTTTGAGTTGAGCGAGGGGAAGGCAGCCTTGCGCGAGCCGGAGGATGTCGCTTTTGATGCGCTGGCGGGGCTCGTCAGGAATGTCAAGAAGTTCTCGCTCGGCTTTCTGAGTAAGGAGGAGCTCAAGCGGCTTTGGCGCGTCGCTCATGCTCAAGGAACTCGCGCCACGTCACCACGCGGCCGGCACGGATATCGTTCAGCGCTTCTTTCACCGCTTGCTTGACCAACGGGCTGTCTTCGAAGAGCAACTGATCAATTTCTTCTTCTGAGATTCGGATGAGGGCGGCGCAAGGCTTGCCATGGCGCATGACGACCACCGGCCCACCGCGCTGCACCTGCCGCACGACGTTCGATGCCCCGTTTTTGAGCTCACTGATCCCCACGAACTTCATCATGCCTCCTTCGCTATTTTCTAGCTAAAATTATAGCCAGATTATCGTCCAAATGTCAAGAGGGCGTCCGGTGGGCGCGGTGAGCGACACAGACGTTCGCGTCCACACGACGTTCCTGCTATAATAATGGTTTATCATGACGACCATGAAAGGCGCTAAAATCCTCATTGAATGCCTCCAACGCGAGGGGGTGGAGATCGCCTTCGGCATCCCCGGCGGAGTCAATCTGCCCACGTTTGATGCGCTCTACGACTCCAAGATCAAGGTCATTCTGACCGCCCACGAGCAGGGGGCTGCGCACATGGCCGACGGCTACGCGCGCGCCACCGGTAAGGTGGGGGTGTGTCTGGCGACCTCCGGGCCGGGAGCGACGAACCTGACGACCGGCATCGCGACGGCGTTCATGGATTCCATTCCGATCGTGGCGATCACGGGCCAGGTGCGTACGACGGTGATCGGCAACGATGCCTTTCAGGAAGTGGACACGATCGGGGTGTCACGACCCATCACCAAACACAGCTACCTGGTCAAGGACGTGCGGGACATCGCGCGCGTCGTGCGGGAGGCGTTTTTCATCGCGCGAACCGGACGTCCCGGCCCGGTCCTGATTGACTTGCCCGTGGATACCACCGTGGCGGAGACGGAGTTCGTCTATCCGGAGCAGGTGACGATCCGCGGCTACAAGCCGAAGGTCCTGGATGAGGCGGCGATTGACGCCACGGATCAGGCCAACATCGCGCGCGCGGTGGAGGCGATCACCACCAGCAAGCGGCCGGTGATCTATGCCGGCGCCGGCGTGATTCACGGGGGCGCCGCCGCCGAGCTCCTGAAACTCGCCCATACGGCCCGCATCCCGGTGACGACGAGCTTGCTCGGCCTGGGCGCGTTTCCCGAGACCGATCCACTGAGCCTGGGCATGTTGGGGATGCACGGCTTTGAATACACCAACTACGCGGTGGCGGAGTGCGATCTCTTGATCGGCATCGGGGCGCGGTTCGATGATCGCGTCACCGGCAAACCGGATGAATTCGCGAAGAAGGCGAAGAAGGTTCACATTGACGTGGACCCGTCCTCGATCAACAAGACCGTGCTGGTAGATATCCCCATTAT
>JACQRA010000095.1 GCA_016206725.1 Candidatus Omnitrophota bacterium | reverse complement strand
GCTCATCGCAGGCGACTATCACGTTGACCTCCACAAGCAGCCGATGACGTACCTCGTCTCGGCTGACTTGACGCAGATTGATCTCGCACAACACTCAACGTCCATTCCTGCGTGTCGCAATCAGAGTCCCGAGGGCACCGCGTCATCATCGTTCAACCTGATGGGCAAGACGGGCGATCCCTCAAGCCTCCAAGGCACCGGATGGATCAACGCCACCGGAACGCGGTTGGTGGATATCCCGTTGTTGACGCGAGTGCTGCAAGGGATGTTGGGGGCGCTGGCGGATCGGTTGGGCGTCTCCGTCGTGCGCAGCGCCCAGATCACGTCTATCACGGGCCAGTGGCACCTGGCCGACCAGCGGCTGGTGACAGAGGATTTGCGATTGGCCGGGACGTCAGGGACGGAGCCGATGGCGATCTATGTGAAGGGATCGGTGGGGTTGGATAAAACGCTCGACTTGACGATTGAGCCGGAGCTCTCCGACCAACTGGTGCTGGAATCCCCCTCGACTTCAAGCCTCTCCGGCGCGCTGCTCAAAGCGATGGGTGGCTTGGAGCGGCTCCGACGGATGGTCGGCCGTCATCGCATCGTCGGCACGCTGGACAAGCCCGAATACAAATTTGAAGTCAGCCTCCAAGAACTCCTCAACCAAACCTTTCCCGCGTTGTTCTAAGTACGCAAAGGGGGGACACAAACAAATGTCACTTCCGAAGCCAATTTGTTTGTGTCCCCAATCGACGCAACTGCGCGCGCATCGCGCGGGCCGCCTTGCCGCGATGGCTGAGCCGGTTTTTCAGACGAGGCGGCAGTTGCGCGGAGGTTTTCCTTCGTCCAGGAATAAAAAAAATCGGATCGTAGCCGAAGCCCTGACGTCCCGCCGGCGCCTCGGCGATGCGGCCCTCCCAGACGCCCTCCGTCACCGCGACGATGCGGTGAGGATTCGCTAAGACTAACACGCATCGAAAGCGTGCGGTGCGCCTTGAGGGCGCAACGCCGCGCAGCAACCGCAACAGCTTCGCGTTGTTGGACGCATCATGACCATGCCGACCGGAAAATCGCGCGGACCGAACACCCGGCGCGCCGTTCAACACGTCCACCTCAAGGCCCGAATCATCCGCAATCGCCAGGCACTTCGTAGCGCGAGCCGTCGCGCGGGCCTTCTTCACGGCGTTGTCGCGAAACGTGGCGCCATCTTCCCGGACGGGGGGCACGCGGGGGTAGTCCTCCAACGAATGCCATTGAATAGCGGAGAGCGCTCGGGTGTGAGGAGGCACGAGCAACGCTTTCAGCTCGCGGAATTTTTTGGGATTGCGCGTGGCGATAACGATATCCACTAGAGGGAAACGCCGAGGGTTTTGCGCTGAAGCGCGATGAGCTGACGAATGGCGCCTTGGCCCAGACGCAGCAAACGGGTCAGGTCGGTTTGGTGAAAGGGGTGACGCTCCGCGGTGCCCTGGATTTCGATGAACGCCCCGCCTCCGGTCATGACGAGGTTCATGTCCACCTCAGCCTTCGAGTCCTCCGCGTAACAGAGATCCACACAGGCCGCACGATCAACGATTCCCACGCTGACGGCCGCCACCGCATCGCGCACCGGAATACCGCTCAGGACACCGTGCTTGCGCAAGACCCTCAAGCACTCCACCAACGCCACAAAGCTGCCGGTGATTGCGGCGCATCGCGTGCCGCCGTCCGCTTGCAACACGTCGCAATCGAGCCAGATGGATCGCTCGCCCAACTGCGCCAGGTCCACGACCGTTCGAAGGCTTCGGCCGATCAAGCGCTGGATCTCATGGGTGCGCCCACCGATCTTACCCTTGGACGCTTCCCGCGCGATGCGCGTCTGGCTTGAGCGCGGCAGCATCCCATACTCGGCCGTCACCCATCCGGTCCCACGGCCTTTGAGAAACGACGGCACGCCCTCCTCCACCGAGGCGGAACAGAGGACCTTGGTGTCGCCCCACTCGATGAGGCAGGAGCCTTCCGCGTATTTCAGGACGCGATGGGTCAGTTTCACCGGACGCAATTGATTCGCTCGGCGATGATCAGGACGCATCAGAGCTCTAACGGTGGTTGACCCGCTCCACCGAGCGGATGGACCGGCCCAAGAACTGCTCCCCCAACTGCGTGAAATGATCCGCTTCATCCGTCACGAAGAACTGATAGCGGGGCTTGACGTGCTGATCGCACAACAAATCTTCTCCCATGAGCATGCCCCGCACCTCGGCGACCGTCTCTTTAGCCGAATCAATGAGGGCCACCCCCTCACCCATGACCTGCCCAATGGTGGACGCCAGCAAGGGATAGTGGGTACAGCCCAAGATCAAGGCGTCAATCCCCTGTTGTTTCAAGGGATCGAGATATTGTTCGGTGATCATGCGGCAGACCGAGCCGTTGAGCCAGCCGGATTCCACCAACGGCACAAACAGCGGGCAGCTTTGGGACGAGACCGTCACGGCTGGATCGATGCGGGCGATCGCCGTCTCGTAGGCCCGGCTCTCCACGGTGGCTCGCGTGCCGATCACCCCGACCCGTTTGTTGCGGGTGCGCCGCGTCGCCGCCATGGCGCCGGGACGGATGACGCCGATGATGGGCACCTTGAAGTATTTGCGCAGCGTCGGCAGGGCCCAGGACGAGGACGTGTTGCAGGCCACGACGATGCACTTCACGTCAAAGCGCAGCAGAAACTCGACGTTTTCCAGGGAGAAGCGCACGATCGTAGATTTGGACTTGGTGCCGTAGGGCACGCGAGCGGTATCGCCGAAATAGACCACGGATTCGGAGGGCAGCTCTTCGACGAGCGCCTTGACGAGGGTCAATCCCCCGATGCCCGAATCAAACACTCCGATGGGTTTGCGGACGGCGCTCATAGACGGTTCGCGTAGGAGACGAGCCCTTCAGCGATCGCCTTCGCAATCAACTGGCGGTACGAGGCCCGTCCGAGCTGCTGCGCCTCTTTGCGATTGCTGACATAGCCTACCTCGACCAACACCGACGGCATCCACGCCTCTCGCAAGACCACAAACCGCGCCCCCCGCGTGCCGCGGCACGGCGCGCCGAGCCGCGCCTGCAAGGCCCGGCAGATATGACGAGCCATCGCCGAGGACTCACGACGGCTTCGGGAGAGGACGACGTCCCACAGGACCTGCCGAACGGTGGTGGTCAGCGCATCCACCTCGGCGGCGTCAATGCGAGGCGGCAAGGACATGGAGGAGCCGATCACCGACTGCCTGGGGTAGTAGACCTCCACCCCGGAAACCTGGCGCTGGCGGTTGGCATTGGCGTGGACGCTCACAAACAGGTCGGCCTGCGAGCGGTTCGCGACGGCCGGGCGGCGCGAGAGCGCGAGAAATTCATCGTGATCGCGCGTCATCATCACCGAGAAGCCTGAGGCCGTTAATTCGGCCTTGAGGCGACGGGTGATGTCGAGGGTCAGGTCTTTTTCCCGCAAGCCGTAGTGGCTGGTCCCGGGATCCTTGCCCCCGTGTCCGGCGTCAATCACGATCGTCCGAACGGGAACAAGCCCAGGGCTGACGAGCGAACGCGAAGCCGACGGGGTGACAGGAGGAGCCGCCGCGCACCCCGCGAGCAGGACCGCGGCAGCCGCAGAGATCACGACATTCGACATGACGATACTGAATCCAATCCGCCTTCACTATACCAAACCATCGCCCCGAAGACCACTCGGTCGCGCCTCACAGGTCAACCTTGGCGGATTGCGGATTATGGAGCGGGGTCGAGCGGAGCGGACGGCGGTAGCACCTCTGGCGCCGCGGGGGACTTGGCCCCTTCAGCAGCGCGAGCCAGTCGCCGCCGCTGTTTTTCTTCCTGCTTCTTTCGCCGCGCCAATTCCTTGTTGCGCTTGGCGCTGCGATAGGCTCCCGGACTCATTCCCATTCAGGCCAATCCCCCCTTCGTTGCCGACGACGTGCTTATTGCTTCACGACGTTTGAAGCTTGAGGACCCTTCGGGCCTTGCGTCACCTCGAACTGGACCTTCTGCCCTTCGGCGAGCGATTTGAAGCCCTCGCCCTGGATCGCCGAATGATGCACAAACACATCCTTGGATCCGTCGTCCGGGGTCACAAACCCGTACCCCTTCTGGTCGCTGAACCACTTGACTGTTCCTGTTGCCATTCCTCACTCACCCCCTTCGCGGTGTATAGCAAAAAACCGCGGAGCGCCACAGCCCCACGGTTTGCCAAACTCGATGATGCTGAACACAACTCTAGTAGTCTAGCAAGGAACGCCTCCTCGTGTCAACCCCATTCTTGCTGCTTGTTGCACCTCCTGGGCATGTCCTACAAGCAAATCGGCCAGGCCCTCTCCGTCAGCCCGAGCTTAGCACGCAAAGCCCACCTCAAAGGCAAGGGGACTGGCTCCGCCGAAGGCGGTGCCTGTCCCCGGTCTTAAGCATGCCCTGGCCTTTCAGCCTCTACCCCGCCGACCGGTACGTCTGGGTC
>JACQRA010000106.1 GCA_016206725.1 Candidatus Omnitrophota bacterium | reverse complement strand
TCCGCCGGCTGCGCCTTCAAAAATCCACCCCGCCTGTCGGCGGGACGATTGATCGATGAGGTGGGATTGAAGGGAACCCGCATCGGCGATGCGAGGGTGTCGTTGCGGCATGCGAATTTTTTCGTCAATCTCGGCCGCGCCACGTGTGACGACGTGCTGTCACTGATGGAGTATGTCCAGCGACGAGTCGCTCGCTCCACCGGCGTGCTTTTGGAGCCCGAAGTCCGTCTGCTTGGTGAACGATGGTAACAATAGAAGGGAGAGGGAAGAGGGAAGAAGGGAGAGGGGGAAACAAGTCCTCCACCCTCCACCCTCCACCCTCCACCCTTCATGTAGTTGTCCTCATGGGTGGTCCGTCGCCGGAACACGCCATCTCCTTGAAGAGCGGTCAAGGGGTGACGGAAGCGCTGACCCGACGGGGATGGGCGGTTAGTTCGCTCATCGTGCCTCACGAGCTCACCGTTGATGAAGCGATTCAGTTCGTCCGTGTGGCCCTGCAGCGCGAGAACCCCGATGCGGTCTTCCTCGCCTTGCATGGTGTCTTTGGAGAGGATGGCGCCATTCAGCAGCTCTGCGAAGAGGTGGGTATCGCCTATACCGGGTCTGATCCGGCGGCCAGCCGGTTGGGGATGGACAAGATTGCCTCCCGCCTGCGCTTTGAAGGCGCCGGCCTGACGACACCGACGTGGAGCGTCGTCGATCCCGCCGCATCAGGCGATCCCGCGCGAGCCTTGGGAGGGCGGACGTTTCCTGTCGTGGTGAAACCGGCGAATCAAGGATCGAGCATCGGGGTCTCGTTGGCCGCCGACGGGCCGCAACTGACTCAGGCCATTCGAGAGGCGGCGCGCTATGACACGCGCATCCTCATCGAATCATTCATCGAGGGCAGGGAATTGACCGTCGGCGTCGTGGCGGATCAGCCGCTGCCCATCGTGGAGATTCAATCGCATCGAGGTCTGTTCGACTACACCGCGAAATACACCCCGGGAGAGACGACCTACATGGTCCCTGCCGCCGTGCCGGCTCGGATCGCTCGTCGAATCCAAGAGGCCGCGCTGATCGCCCATCGCGCGGTGGGGTGCCGCGATCTGTCCCGTGTCGATCTGATCTTGGATCGACGAGGCCGCCCGGTCATCTTGGAAGTCAACACGATTCCAGGCTTCACTCCCACCAGTCTCCTGCCGAAAGCGGCGGCGTGTCTCGGCTGGTCGTATGACGTCCTCTGTGAGCGGTTGACAACGATGGCCCTGCGTCGGGAAAAATCGGGGACACAAACAAATGGCCCAAACTTGGGCAACTTGTTTGTGTCCCCTCTCTTGCGGTGATGGCGAGACGGGCCTGGCGTCGGCATCGCGGGATCCTTCCGCAACTCGCTCGACTTCTGTGGGGGGCGGTCCGTTGGGTGGCGACTCGCCCAGCCTTGTGGGCTCTGCTGATGGTCGGCGTGGGAGGAGGCAGCGGCCTCTGGTATCTCCTCACCCAGACCGAGGCGTTTCGCATCACCCACGTTGAAGCCCCTCGTGATGTGGAGGTCAGCGTGCCGAGTGGTCTCATCGGTCGGAATATCTGGACGGTGGACCTTCAGGGCCTCACCACGCAGTTGAAGGCGCGACATCCTCACCTCAAGCGCATCCGCGCGCTTCGTCGCTTGCCTCAGACGTTGGTCGTTGACGTCGTGGCTCGCGTGCCTGTGAAGCATCCCGTCGCGTTGAAAGGGATTGGGTCAGAGGAAGATCGAGAACGGGCCGTCCGGATCGCGGAGTGGTTGCAACGCCATCCAGCACTCATCGGCCATCGCCTGACCGCGGTGGACGTTCAGGATGCGGATCAACTGCTCGTCGTATTGGATGACGAATTGGAGATTCGCTTTGGCCGCGAGGAGCAACTCAGTCAACAGATGAATCGCCTGCGCCTCGCCCTCCATGCTGTCACGCAGCGATCCATCCAGGCACGGTATATCGACCTCCGCTTTGAAGAGCCCGTGGTGGGCCAGAAGGTAGCGAAGAAATAATGCGACGACAACCCTTCCTCGTCATCGATATCTCCTCGAAGGGGATCGCGTGGGCGATCGGACAGCCCACCGTCCAACCGAAGCCATCGCCGTTTGAATTATTGGGCTGGGGAACGGTAGACACCGAGACGCCGCAGTGGGATCCGGCTGGACTTGCGCACGCCATCGAGCGTGTTCTGAAGGGCGTGACCCTCACCTCGTTGCCTGATCGCGCGTCGGTGTGTCTCAGCCATCCTGCGCTCTCCCATCATCGCGTCACCACCCAGGTGGATCTCGCTGATGAGCCGATCATGATTCGAGAGCGGGACCTTGAGCGGCTTCGCAGTCTGTCCGTGACGCAAGCGATGCCGATTGACCATGAGCTGCTGGCTCTCGAACCGTTAGGCTATGCCGGCAATGGATTCAGCGGGGTGACGGATCCGCGGGGATTGACGGCGACCCGCGTGCGGGGGACGTTTCATCTCATTACCGTGCCTCTGGCGCTCCGTCGGGCGTTGGGTCAGGCGCTGGAGTCACTCGGCATTGAGTTGGAAGGTCTGACCTATCGCCCGAAGGCGCTTGTGGCTGGTGGTGTGCTCGGCGAAGGGAGACAGCAGCGCAGTCTCCTTGTCGATGGAGATGGGATCGTGTGGGATCTCGCCCTCGTGGATCAGGGGCGAATCGTAGAGGGAACGACGCTGAGGTGGGACGTCAAGGACACGGAGATGGGGGACACAAAACAAATTCTAGACAATTGGTTTGTGTCCCCGAATTGCCCGCCTTCACGGGCCGTCATCACGGGTCGCATCGCCCTCGTGGACGGCATGGTGGAGCGCCTTGAGCAGGCGACCGGGGTTTCGGCCGTGCTGGGCCGAAGCCCCTGGGCACAGTCCCTGGGCGATCTCTCCCGCCAGGTCG
>JACQRA010000094.1 GCA_016206725.1 Candidatus Omnitrophota bacterium | reverse complement strand
GTCAACGCCATTATCACCGCGACCTACTGGGAGATCGGAAGGCGAATTGTCGAGTATGAGCAGAGCGGGAAAAAACGCGCCGAATACGGGGAAGCCTTACTCAAGAGGTTGTCATCGGATTTAACGTCTAAGTTCGGACGCGGTTTCTCCGAACGAAACCTTGAACAGATGCGGCTGTTTTACCTGGGTTGGCCGATTTCGCAGACAGTGTCTGCGAAATCCCAACCGGCTCCCGCGCCGCGCTTTCCCCTGTCCTGGTCGCACTACGTGCGGCTGTTGTCCGTCGAGGATCCCCAGGCGCGGGCGTTCTACGAGAGGGAGGCGCTCCGTGGCGGGTGGTCCATCCGCCAGCTGCGGCTTCCTGCGCCCCAGATCCTCCGGCGGGAGATCGAAGCCGAGCGCCGACGCCTGGAGCATCGATTGAAACACAGTCCCTCGTGATGAAACGCTGCGGGCCGTACATCAGGGTGGCGACGGATCGGAAGGCGAAGATCAAAGGCCGCCTCAAGAAGAAGATGAGAGATCGATGGTAGGACAAGCTCGGAAAATCATCGTGACGAGGAGGACGTGGCAGCTGGTGGCGGTCACAGGGTTTGCCGTGCTGATCACGGCGGCTCAATATTATCCCTTCAGCGTGGAGTCTGGGTTATGGCTCGGCGGAAGCCTCTTCCTCATGGTCTTCGGCCTGACGTATCTGAGGGAAGAACGGAAGGCCCTACACTCACCACACTCCAACCTGGTCCTCAATTGGAATTTGGCGGAGGCGATGACCCTCTTAGCTACCCTCCTGGGATATTTTGTCTTCGCGTGGATTCGTCGGTTGGACAAAATCCTGTTTTACGGCTATTTCCATACCTGTACCCTCGGATGGTTGGCGGGGATACTGGTCGGCGAAGTGCTCTGGCAACATACGCAGCTCAGGCGACTGGATGAGGTCTGCCGGCAGCGGTATTGGGCCAATTACAAAAACTCGATCTTTTAAAATGACTGAGCGGTGGACGAATGGGGCGGGGGCGACGTATCCGGTGCATGAGCATCCGTACCGCAAGGTGCTTATCGTCGAGCAGGGTAGCATCACGTTCCATTTGATCCTGGAGCAACGCGATGTCGTCCTGCGCGCCGGTGAGCAACTCGACTTGCCCCCGCACACACCGCACGAGGCCACCGTCGGCCCCGACGGTGTGACCTGTGTCGAGACGCATCATGAGGACTCACGCAGATCATAAGATTGTGCTTGACGTACATAATGTTTGTCATGTACTATTTAAAGCGCCATGGAGGGATTCTGGGACCGCGAGAATGAGCTGGCGCACATTGCCCGGCAGCTCCGGCAGGGGGGCTTCGGGTATGTGACGGGCCGGCGCCGCGTCGGGAAGACCGCGCTCCTCCATCGCGCCGTCCAACGCTTCGGCGGGATCTACCACCAGGCCGTTGAAGGGACCCCCCAACAACAACTCGTCCATCTTGTCGAAGAGATCCGGGACGCATGGCCGATCTTTCGTGACGTCGTGCCAAAGAGTTGGGGGGAGTTCTTCCGACTGCTCTCCCGCGAACGGCTTCCCCGCCTTGTGGTCTTCGACGAGTTTCCCTACTGGGTGCAGGGCGATCCAGCTCTCCCCAGCCTTGTGCAGAAGTGGATTGACCATGAGCTGCCCAAGCATCGGACGTTGGTGCTCGTCTCCGGTTCGTCCCAGTCCATGCTGTATTCCCAGTTCCTTCAGCAGGCCTCACCGCTGTATGGGCGGGCCTCTCTCCATCTGAATCTCCAGCCGTTAAGTTACTGCTGGTTTTGCCGCGCCCTGGGGTATGAGCGAGGGGACCCGACGTCCTTTGTTCGCTTTAGCTTGGTCGGGGGAGTGCCGCATTACTGGAAGCTGATGCCTCGGACCTCGCTGGGGCGTCAAGTTGAGCACCTCTATATGAATCCCGCAGCCATCTTGGCCGAAGAGCCTACCCATCTCCTGCGGGATGAAGGCATCGTCGGCTCGTTGCCGAAAGCCATTCTGGATTTGGTGGGCCGTGGGGTCACCAAGCCCAGCGAGCTCGCTGCTCGGCTGGGGACGGTTCAGAGTAATCTCTCCAGGCCGCTGGCGCTGCTCCTTCAGTTAGGGCTGCTCCATCGAGAGTTGCCGTTTGGTGAATCCCCTCGCACGACCAAGAAAGTGCTCTACAGCATTCCGGATCCCGCCCTTGCGTTTTACTATGGGACCTATCTGGCTACGCGGAGCCGCTGGCCTCATCTCACACCGCGAGAGCGATTCCACCTCCTGCATCAACACGCCGCGCGCCTCTGGGAACAATACTGTCGTCAGGCATATCCGGGGGCTTGCCGCTATTGGGAGGGTGACGTTGAGCTCGACCTTGTCGCACCGCTGTCCAGCCGGCGATGGCTCATCGCTGAGTGCAAATGGACTCAGGTCAGGCCGTCACAAGAGCGGAGACTCCTCGAAGGGTTACGGGCGCGATTCCTCCGGACCCGCCTCCGTCGGAGGATGCCCCGTGTGTCATTCAAACTGTTGACTCCTCACGATCTTCTCACCGTGGGGTAAGTTAGAGGCGGAGGAACGTGCGCATGAGGCGCGTAGGGAGCGCGTGGTGTCTTGTGTCGCTTATTCCGCTAATAATGCTGGGGGCGGGGATGAATTCGAAGGCGCCGAAGACGATTCAGATTTTTAATCCGGACACGAACGCGGTGGAAGAGGTCGAGTCGGTGGTCAAGTCGGACGCCGAGTGGCGGAAGCTCTTGACGCCTGAGCAATACGAGGTGATGCGCCGCAAGGGGACCGAGCGGCCCTTCAGCAACCAATGCGCGATTCCCCACTCAGGCGAAGGCGTCTATCGCTGCGCAGCCTGTGGGACGGCGCTGTTTGCCTACGGGAAGAAATTCGAATCCGGCACGGGCTGGCCGAGTTTTTGGGAACCGGTGTCCCCCTTGAACCTCGCGATCCACAAGGACATCTCCTTCGGGACGGTGCGCGAGGAGGTGCGCTGCGCCCGATGCGGCTCCCACCTGGGACACGTCTTCGATGACGGGCCTCCGCCCACGGGGCAGCGCTACTGCATCAATGCGGTCGCGCTGACCTTGATTGCGCGGGGCGGGGGTTGACAAGCCTGGCTAGGCGGCTATACTAACAGCTTATACTGACCGTCTTATGAAGGAGGTGAAGGGAGATGCAGCGTAGCGTGTTTTCGTGGATGGTGGCGTCGGTCATGATTGCGGCCGCGCCCATCGTGTTGGCGGAGGAAGGCTCCAAAACCTTGCCGACCCTGTTGATTAAAGGGGAGGTGGTCTCCCTGGATACGAACGATCCCACCGCGGCCCTCTTGAAAGTCAAAGATCGCTACGGGTTTGAGACGCCGATCTATCTCAGTCAAGAGACCAAGATTGCCAAAGGCGATCAGGCCGTGAATGCCGCCGATCTGGCCCAGGGCTTGGCGGTGGAGGTTGAGTACACCTTTGACATCAACACGGCCAAGCGGCACGCGGTCAATGTCAAGGTGACCAGCGCCGAGGCGCCGGCCGATGTCGCCGCGGCAGCGCCAATGGCTCCTGTCGCGCCACCAGCCGAGATGCCTGCGGCGCCAGCGGTTGATGTGGGTGCAGTAGTAGCACCCGAAGCGGCTCCGGCAGACGCGCCTTCAGCCC
>JACQRA010000012.1 GCA_016206725.1 Candidatus Omnitrophota bacterium | reverse complement strand
GGATTGGTACACACGCCCGCGGCACAGGCATCATTCGTGCAGGCATCGCCGTCATCACACTGCGCATCCTCCGTGCACTCCACCTCGCAGACCGCCGACGCACAGAGGCACACGCCGAGATTGTTGATGCCCTGGATGCCAAAGCCCTCCAGACATCCATCCGCCCTCACCGTCCCATCGGGATGCTGGTAGCGATACGCCGTCGGCTGCACGACCTCTCGATTGATATCACACGGCCTATCCGTGCACCCCCCCGGCGGACAGCAGTCTCCCGGACAGTTACACGCGGTCTCGTCATCCCCGCAGCAGCCATCCCCACAGGCGGAGGCCTCGCCGCACCCTCCGCTCCTCGTCGGCGTTCCCCCCACGACGTTCTGCCCCTCCATCGTCCCGGTCGAGGGTTCCAGACTCAGGGTGCCTTTCGTGCGCAGCGTCTTCAGGCGACTGGGCTTGTTGGCAGGATTCAGGGGATCCACGAGAAACGTGATCGGCTTGGTCAGATCTCCACTCTGCGGCGCTTCCATCAGCTCATCGGTATCTTTCAACCCGTCTTTCACCGTCAGCTTCTGAAACACGCCGTCCGGCTCCGGCAGGATCGTCTCCACGTAGAGGCAGTGTTCCTCGCACGCGGCGTGTGAGGTGTAACAGCCCCCCTGCTGATTGGAGGTGCAGGTAGCCTGCTCCTCACACCGCGTCGCGGCGGTGGTCGCCTCCAGTTGGCACTTCCACTGCGCGGCGGATGCCGAGCCGCCCCACAGCAGCATCGCAGCACAAAACAGAGGTACGTAGAATCGGGGACACAAACAATTTATCCACTTCGGAAGTGAATATGTTTGTGTCCCCAATGTACTCTGTGCCATCTGCGCTACACCCATGAGCGAAACCAGATGTGGTGCTGATAGTACCACTCCGGAATCGGCAAGCCGGTCCAGAGCGGATACCAGTACGCCGCCATCGCCACGACGGCCACCAGGTACGCCATCGCCAGCCGGCGGCTCATGCCTCCCCGCGCCAGCCCCCGCTCCACCATCGCCGCCAGGGCGATGGCCACAAACGGCATCGCCGTGTAGAAATAATGGAAGAACGTCACGCGCTTGACCCCCACCCACTGCAGCCACTGCGTGAAGAAGCCGATGAGCACCACCATCGGCAAGAGAGGGGACACAAACAATTTGCCCTTTGTAGGGGGATTTGTTTGTGTCCCCAATTTCCGTGTCCCCAATTTCCAGAAGAGATAGCCCATCCCCACTGGAACCATCCACGTCACCAGCGGATTGCCGATGCAGAGCACCCCGTCAATCACCCGCCCCGCGCCTCCCGCAACCGGATGCGCTTCAAACCCATACCAGATCGGCCGCAACAACAGCGGCCACGTCCACCAGGCTGCGTCGTAGCGATGCGTCGCCGCGAGTGTGAGGTGATAGCGCAGCATGTCGCGCTGCATCGTCCAGATCGAGGACCAGTCATGTCCCTCGAGATACGGCACGATCAGATACGACCCGAAATAGACCAGCAGCGGCAGCCCGATGAAGGCGACCACGCTCTCTCTCACGAGTCGTCCGCGATCGGTGCTCTTGCGCCACCACGCCACCCACAGCACAAGCAGCACCGCGGCGATGCTCGCCCCCACCCATCGCGTCGCCGACGCAGCCCCGAACGCCAGGCCGGAGCCCATCAGCCAATAGGTCACGGTATCAGACACCTGCGGTATCTGACACCGCGCACGGAGCAGACACCACACGGACAACAACATCCAGAACAGCATCGAAGCATGCACGACGCCGATACGCGCCTGGGTGATCGCCAGGCCATCCAATCCAAAGAACATCACCGCCAGCCACGCCATCCTCGTACTATTCGACAAGCGTCGTGTGATGCCATAGATCAACATCAATGATCCCAATCCTGCCAGACACGACACCAGCCGCCACGCCCAGGGATGATCGCCGAAGAGGGCGATGGAACCCGCCATCAGCTCCATCCCCAGCGGCGGATGGGCGCGCTCGCGATAGCCGCTCAACGCCAAAAACTGTTGCGCCGTCGTCACCTGATACACCTCATCGAAATATTTCATCGGCGGATGACCCAGCCGCACCCCGTAGAGCGTGGCATAGACCACCACGGCTAAATACCATCCACCGAATCTTCGCGCCTTCACCCTCAGCGACATTTCAGTATTGCCGGCTTCCGTGTTAGGGACAACCGTTGCGAGATTCATTACATTGGTTTTGTAAACACCCACTGTCATCAACGCAGACAGGATCGGGATCCGGGCTGCACGAACACACGTAGGTCGGAGGCTCTACCTCCTGGTTCATCTGGCAGATTGCCTTGAGAAGGAATATGCCTATTCCGCTTTCACATCCCGCCCAACTCCCAAATCGACCCGCCCGAGGACAGCACCCGTCAGACTCCGTGCAGTAGCGGGAGAAGGCAACCTGCTCATCATCGATGCAAGCTTCCTTACTCCCATCATGTGGAAGATAACGATCGATGTCAGGATGGATGAACTTTCCCCACTCTGTGTACAACACCACCTCTTCGGGTCCATTGTCATCCCTCACCGAGGTCCCCACACAACACTTGTCCCCATAATTCCTTGACGGACCGCAGTGCACGTTGACGTAGCAGGTCGTCGGCGGCTCGCAGATGATCTCGCACTTATTGTTGCACAGGCACGTATCGCCCTCGCACCCCGCGGGAGCCGGCACCGATTTTCCAGGGGTGGTGCACGGCGATCCAGGCGGGCAGGACGGCGGGGGCGGCGGACAGCCCGGCTCCCCAGGCACACACGGCGGACCGGTCAGTTTGTACTGGCACTTGATGGCGGGGTCACAGGTTGAGGCGGGTGTGAACGAGGCGCCTTCCGGCACGTCCGTTTCGTCCAGGGGATCGACGAGGACGCCGCCGACGCGGAAGTCTTTGCAGTGGGTCGCACCGGCCGGC
>JACQRA010000092.1 GCA_016206725.1 Candidatus Omnitrophota bacterium | reverse complement strand
ATGCTGGTATAGAGGGAGCCGGGGCCCAACACCACCACATCGGCTTCGCGAATCGCACGAATGGCTTCCTGGGTCGGCGCGGCATCGGCCGGTTCGAGATACACCCGTCGGATCGAAACGGGATAGTCGGAGATTTTTGACTCGCCCACCGTCAAGGTGCCATCCTCGTGTTCGGCCACCAACCGGACCTTCATGCACGTGGAGGGAATGACTCGACCTTGAATCGCCAACACGCGACTGGAAGCTTGGATGGCCCGTTCGAAGTCGCCCGTGATCTGGGTCATGGCGGTGATAAAAAGATTGCCGAAATTGTGACCGCGCAACGCTGACTCTCCGGCAAACCGATATTGGAACAGTCGTTGCATGAGGGGGCCGGCCTCTGCGAGGGCGACGAGACAGTTCCGGATATCCCCCGGCGGCAGCACCCCGAACTCTTCCCGCAAGCGACCGGAACTGCCGCCGTCATCCGCGACGGTGACAATCGCCGTGATCTTGCTCGTGTACGATTTGAGGCCTTGAAGGAGGGTGGAGAGTCCGGTTCCGCCGCCGATCACGACGACCTTCGGCCCTCGTTCCAGATGCCGGCGCTCAAAGATGACATCCACCAATTCTTTCTGCGAATCAGGGAGGACGACGTCGAGCAGCGAGCGGACCGTCACCACCACTCCCGTGATCAGCGCGGCCAGCCCTGCCGCAAGAATCAAGAGACTGACCAGACGCGTCAGCAGCGTCGTCGGCTGGGCCGTAAACAACGCGGCGCCCATCCCAAACAGCAACACGCCGGCGAGGGCCAGCAACAGCCATCGCTTCACCTTCATGCCGGGATACAACCACTTTAAGAATCTCATGGATGAATCTGTGGAATCTGTGTGGTGAAAATCTGTGTCATCTGTGGTGTGTTACTGACGGCGCTGCTCCTCGTCGCGAATGATCTTCAAGAGGGTCTTTTCATCCTTGGCGGCGATCAAGCTGTCACGAAAATGTTTTTCTTTCAACAGGCGGGAAATCCGGGCGAGGGCTTTCAGATGCGGTCCGGCGGAATCTTCGGGTGCCACGAGGAGGAAAAAGATGTGGGCCAGCTCCCCATCGAGGGAATCGAAATTGAGCCCCGCTTTGGAGATGCCCACCGCCCCGACGAGATGACCCACACACGATGATTTCCCGTGGGGGATCGCCACCCCTTGGCCGATGCCGGTTGAACCGAGCGCTTCCCTTTCCAGCAAGATTTGGACCAGCTTCGAGACTTCCCGTTCTTTCACCGCACCGGCTTTCGCGAGCAACTGGACCAGTTCGCGAATCACCTCGTCTTTGGTTTGCCCTTTGAGGGAACACGCCACCGCTTCTTCCTCGAGAAACTCGAACACCTGCATCCTGGCTCCCTTCTTCGCTCGCTTAGTTTCGAAGTGGCCTCTGCGTAGCTTTAGCGTAGCAGGGCCTTGGTTAATTCAGAGAGCGGGTGACCCCGCCATGGGACGATTCCGAGCGGGAGATCCCGACAGAGGCGTGAAATATGGAGCGGGTGATGGGATTTGAACCCACGACATCCACGTTGGCAACGTGACGCTCTACCACTGAGCTACTCCCGCAAAATCGATTCACGTCTTCGGCTCCATTGGCGGGGCAAGGGTTTCCCCATCCCGCCCTGCGCCAAGTTCACACTGGGCGAGAGAGGATTTGAACCTCTACGGGTTTCCCCAACAGCTCCTAAGGCTGTCACGTCTGCCATTCCGTCACTCGCCCTTGCTTGCCCCTGGCGGGACGCGTCTGCCGTTCCGTCCCTCGACTACGCTCGGGACGGAATCCTGAGCTTGTCGAAGGATCGAAGGACCCGCCACATGCCCGCGATCGCCCTCGTCCTTGTGTGGCGATCATCCCGAGGCCATCGGCCGAGGGATACACCTCGCAACGCATGACGTTGCTCGGTGTCGTTTTCGCCACAGTCCATCGACAGCGAAAACGATGGGCCGCCTGGGGCTCGAACCCAGAACCTTGGCGTTAAGAGCGCCCTGCTCTACCAATTGAGCTAGCAGCCCGCCACACAGAGTCATCGCGCGCCCGGCCCCGCCGTTGGCGGGGCTACCTCTTGGTTCGACCCCGAACAAACGCGCCCGGCAGGATTTGAACCCGCTACCTCCTGGTTCGAAGCCAGGCGCTCTATCCAATTGAGCTACGGGCGCCTAGAAGAAAGGAAGATTGTAACACGGCGCTCAGACGTTACACAAGCACAGCGACGATCAGAGCGATGGCGATGACACGCCGCGGCTGAGGCGAGCGGGATCGAGCACGCGTCGAGCCGCCGCCGGAGAGAGCAACCCGCGCTCGACGACCAGATCGTGGATCGACCGACCAGACGCCAGCGCGTCCTTGGCCACCTTGGCCGCGTTGAGGTATCCAATGTGGGGATTCAGGGCCGTCACCAACGCCAGGCTGCGCTTCGCGTGCGCCTCACAACGCCGACGATTCGCGGTGATCCCGTTGATGCATCGGATGGCGAACACGCGGGAGGACGCCGTCAAGAGGATCATCGACTGGAGGAGATTATAGGCGATCACCGGCATCATCACATTCAGCTCAAGCTGCCCGGCTTGTGTGGCATAGGCCACCGTCGCGTCATGACCCATGACTTGAAAGCCGACCATGTCGACCATCTCGGCGATGACGGGATTCACCTTCCCCGGCATGATGGAGGATCCTGGTTGAACCGCCGGCAATTCAATCTCTCCCAAGCCCGTATTCGGCCCGGAACTGAGCAGCCGCAGATCATTGGCGATGCGAATCAGTTCCAGGGCATACGCCCGCAGCACTCCCGAGAAGCGCGCGAAATCCGCGGCGCTCTGCATGCGTTCCATCAAGTCCTCAGCCGGCCGCAGGGGCATTCGGGTCCAGCGACGCAAGGCTTGAATGGCCAGCCGCCGATATCGTGGATGCGCATTCATGCCGGTGCCGACGGCCGTGCCGCCCAGGTTAAGCTCCTGAAGCGCCTGCGCCGAACAGTCGATGGCTTCCCGCGCTTTCCTCACCGCCGTGGCGTACGCGCCGAATTCCCTGCCCAAGCGGACGGGCACGGCGTCTTGGAGATGGGTGCGCCCTGATTTGACGAGAGGATCGAACTGCCGCGCTTTCCTGCGCAGCGCCCCCTCCAACCGCTCTATGGACTCGACGAATGAGGGCAACAGCGTCAAACAGGCCAGCCGAATCGCGGTCGGGATCGTGTCGTTCGTCGACTGGGCCATGTTGACGTGGTCGTTGGGATGGAGGAAGCGGTACGTCCCACGACGGGCACCGAGCAACTCGTTGGCGCGATTGGCGATCACCTCATTGACGTTCATGTTGAACGAGGTCCCCGCACCCGCCTGGTAGACATCCACGACGAACTGATCATCGAACCGCCCCCGCAACACCTCATCGCATGCCCGCGCGATGGCGGAGGCGTGCCGGCGCGGCAGTGCGCCGACGGCGGCGTTCGCGTGAGCCGCCGCCTTCTTGATCAGCGCCATGGCCCGCACCATCCCGCCGTGGAGACGCAATCCGCTGATCGGAAAATTCTCAACCGCGCGGAGGGTTTGAATGCCGTAATACGCGCGGGAGGGGATTCGTTTCGTCCCGAGAGAATCACGCTCAAGGCGGGTGGCCATGCGCGGGGAGATTACGCAAACTCCGCGAAGATTTCTTCGAGCCGTGGGGGACTTGAGGCCTGCGCCGATTTGATGACATTGGCGATGCCTTCCTCAAACGTCGGCAGCCGGACCTGATAGAACACGCCGAGGTAGGTCTTGTCCGTCTGCAGCGCCAACTCAAACGCCTTCACGCGATTGGCCACGTCGTGGTCTTTGGGCAGCTCCCCCAACCGAGCCGGCATCACCTTGTAGGTGTTGTAGAACGTGATGCAGGGGCTGATCACGTTGATGAACGCGAACCCCTTGTGCTCCATCGCCTTCGTGAGGAGATCCGTCAACTCGCGGGGCTTGCCGGAATACCCTTGGCCGACGAAGGTGGCGCCATAGGCGATGAGCATCGCCAGCGGATTGATCGGCCGCTCGATGTTGCCGTAGGGGGTCGAGCCGGCCTGGAACCCGACGGGCGAGGTCGGCGAATATTGGCCCTTCGTGAGGCCGTAGGT
>JACQRA010000093.1 GCA_016206725.1 Candidatus Omnitrophota bacterium | reverse complement strand
GGACTGCGACCGAGGCCGGGTACCCACGCAGTGGGTGGCCGACGGGAGTGCCGAAGACCGCAGGTCTTCGGCGCCCCGCACATCGAATCGACGCATCAATTCGCCGTAGCAGCTGAGGGAAATCCAGCAAGCTGTCCGGGTCTTCCTCCAGCAATCGCAACCGTCCAAGCGGCCCCCGGTACCCCGACCCATCCGGAAACCGCTTGCCGTACGAGTTGACGTTCTGCCCCAGCAACGCAATGTCCCGATACCCTGATTCCACCAATATCCTGATTTCCTCAAGAATTTCCTCCGCCGGACGCGAAATCTCCTGCCCCCGCGTCATTGGCACGATGCAGTAGGCACACGCCTTGTCGCACCCTTCCATGATCGTGACGAAGGCACTGACTTTGTTCTTGCGAAACTCACCGTTCGGCTTGGCGTCCAGCGGACGGAATTTTCGTCCAACGGCAGCAACTCTCGTATTTCGTATATCGTATATCGTATTTCGTTGGCGACGTTCCTGGATTTCGGCCAAAAGATACGGCAAATCGTAGAGTTCCGCTGGTCCCGCTACTAAATCGACAGCGGGTAAACGCTGGAAGATCGCCTCCTGATGCAGCTTCGCCATGCAGCCGATGATGCCCAGCACCAGCTCGGGCCGCTCGCGCTTGAGGACGGACAGTTCCCCCATCTTCCCGTAGGCCCGCTCCTCCGCATGCTCCCTCACCGAGCACGTGTTGAGCAGCACCACGTCAGCTTGCTCCGGCTGCTCAGCAATCTCATACCCTTGCGCGCTCAACATCCCGAGCACTTCTTCGGAATCTCTTTCGTTCATTTGGCATCCGTACGTTTGCAGGAACACCGCCTTGTTCATCAACCCACCAAGCCTAATTCAGGGGACACTAATTCAGGGGACACATCCTTAATTCGCTTTCGCCGCCTTGGTCCAGGCTTCCCTTTGCCAAGCGTCCGTCCAAGTCGCCGCTCCAGCGTCCGCACGAACGCCCGCCTTCCCAACGGGCGCCCTGTGCTCAGATGCCGCTCGATCGGCGCCGGTGTCTCATCATCCGCTCGCAGATACGCCGACCAGTCTTTGATCTGTTCATCGAGGAAACTCGGCGATAAGATGGGATCCGGCTGCTTGGTCACGTGCGCCTTGGCACTGGACCACGGGTAGTCCTCGGCCCGCTGGACCATGCCAGCCGCTACCGGGTTACACTCGACATAGCGTACTGCGGCCAAGAGGTAGGACTCATCCATCAGATAACTCGAAAACCGCCCTTGCCACAGATAGCCTCGCCACTTGTACCTGAAGTTGATCATGCGGGTGTAACGTTTGTGGGTCTCCGCCAGAGCCCTCGCGAGACCCTGCGGCTGGCGCGGGACCGCAATCAGATGGACATGCGTGTCCATCAGGCAGTACGCCCAAATCTCCAGACGGTGTTGCCGGGCGAACCGGCCAAGCAAACCCAGATAGACTCGCTTGTCCTCATCCCCAAAGAAGACAACCTGATTCCGATTGCCCCGTTGGATGATGTGATGCGGGAGGTCTTCGACAACAACGCGAGCGATGCGTGCCATGGGGGAATTCTACGTCGGCTTGCGAGGAGGGTCAAGGCGAATTAGGTACGTGTCCCCTGAATTCCGTGTCGTAGGTGACCAAATAAATGCTCTTGACCATTAGCTCATGCCCCTATTCATAGATGCGGGCATCGTTGCTGTCGCCGAAGGGATAGTAGGTGATCCTCGCCTTACCCCGATATTCAATTTCTCTGTACTCGATTGCAAGGTGAGAGACGGTAAGGCGAAGCTCACAGTCCTGACAGCATGTGAAGATCAATAGGTTCGAGTCAGATGCGTGCTCAACCGCATCGAATGAATATGTGCCAATCCTCGACTGATCGGCTACCTCATACTGCTGTACATGACTGATCCGCAGAAGGCAACGGAGTGCGTCCACTTCACCAACCTTCCAGAACCATCTCCTTTGGATGATGCGTGGAGGTTGATGGTAGTGAAAGATTCGCCGAAACGGGATTTCTACCACCCCTCCTTCCTTATCATAGATGATGTCCTCAAGCTTAAAATACTCATCGTGAATTACGTCGTTCAACGAATCAAGCTTGAGAGGATCAACGATGTCGAGCTTCTGCATGTAAGTTGGGGGTCATGGGGTCAGGTCTTCCCATTATACATGGAGCCCTCGAGTTCACGAACGCAACAGGTGGCACGCGAGGGACGCCGTCTATTGTAGGCCTACCGGGGGCTAGGACACAAACCGAAGGAGCGCTACCATCGCCGCGTTCCTCACCGCCATGTGAGCCTCATCTACCGAGGAGCTCCGGCAACTGCTGGACGAACGCCGAGCGGGACAGCACTTCGGTGCAGCCGGCCTCGAGCGCCTGTTGCTGCAGGTCGCGCTCGACGTGCGAGCAGTAGCCGATCACCGGCAGGCCGGGATGGGCCGCCCGGAGCGCGCGGACCATCGCCAGCGCCCCGCCGCGCGAGAGATTCAAATCAATGAACACGCGGTTCCACGCCGATCCAGGGCGTAGCGCCGGGCTGGCGTCCCCGGCAAGGATCAGCGGGGTCTTGAGTGGCGCGGCCGCCGCCTCGAGTTTCGAGCGGAAGAGCAGGTCATCCACGATGGCGAG
>JACQRA010000090.1 GCA_016206725.1 Candidatus Omnitrophota bacterium | reverse complement strand
TCATCAGTGTTGTCGATCCGGAGTCCCCATCGGAACAGGCCCTCCGAGAAGCGCAGGCGCGTCTGGAGGACGTCTGCCACCTCCTTCATTGCATCGAGTCCATTCGACGGCGCTCCGGACTCGACCCTGAGCCTAGTCGAAGGGTCGAGTTCGGAGACTGCCGGGCGGCGGTTGCCCCGATGCCTCGCATCGGGGTGACGATTGAACCGATGCTCTCGAAGCCACAATTCGAAACGATGGTCCACCGCGCCAAAGCGTTCATCGCCGCCGGGGATATCTTTCAAGCGAATCTCGCTCAAGCCTTCCGCGCCTCGTGGTCCGGCAGCCCCTGGACGCTGTATGGCGCGTTACGAGGGGTCAATCCCTCGCCGTTTGCGTGTTTCATCCAGTGTGCGGAGTTCGCGATCGTCAGTTGCTCGCCGGAGCGGTTGGTCCGTGTGCGTGGCGAGGAGATCGAGACCCGTCCCATCGCCGGGACCCGTCCGCGCGGGGCCACACCCCAGGAAGACCTGCTCAACAGTGTTGAGCTGTTGCTGAGCGATAAGGAGCGCGCCGAACACATCATGCTCGTCGATTTGGAGCGCAACGACCTGGGTCGTGTGTGTCGGCATGGCTCGGTGCAGGTCGAAGAATTGATGACCATTGAAGACTATTCCCACGTCATGCACATTGTCTCCAACGTTCGAGGACGCGTGCGTCAGGGCGTCGACCTGGTGGATGTCATCCGAGCCGTGTTTCCCGGAGGGACCGTCACCGGCTGTCCCAAGGTGCGGTGCATGGAAATCATCCGAGAGCTGGAACCCATCGCGCGAGGGTTCTATACGGGGTCCTGCGGCTATCTAGGGTTTGACGGGTCGATGGATCTCAACATCCTGATCCGCACGCTGATCCTCCGCAATGGTGAGGCCTTCTTCCATGTGGGGGCCGGTATCGTCGCAGACTCGCAACCTGACCGAGAGTATCATGAGACCTTGGCCAAAGCCGCGGCCTTGATGAGCGCCCTGCGCACGGCCTCCGTGGGGATGGCGAATGGCATCACGATTACTTGACCCACCGCGTTGGACGTTGCCGTCTCCTGAGAGCGCCTCGGGATGTTTTGAGACGATGCGAGCCTACCAGGGCAAGATTTTTCGTCTCCCTGCGCATCTCGGTCGACTCTTCGCCTCGGCCAAGTATCTCGGGTTTCGCATGCCGCTCGAGTCGCACCAACTCGGACGACGACTCATCGAGCGACTGCGCGCATCAGGACTTGAGGAAGCGGTCGTCCGGGTGGCCTGTCTTCCGGACGCCAACCGCGCGGCAGTTCCTAGCATTGTGGTGCAGCCGGCGCAGCGGCCCTCCCCCGCGATGTACCGTCGGGGGATTCGGATCACCGTGGTGCCGACCCGAAAGTTTCCCGTCAGCCAAATCGATCCACGGTCGAAATTCTCTTCCCGGCTGGGCAGCGTGATGGCGGTCGTGGAGGCTCAGTTGCGGGGCGCGGATGAAGCCGTCTTTCTCGACGGCACGGGGTCGGTGACGGAGAGTACCGCCAGCAACCTCGGCCTCGTGAAGCATGGATGTCTGGTAGCACCACCTGGCTGGATGGGTCTGCTTGCGGGAATCACCTGGCAAGCGGTGACCGATGTGGCCAGGGCGTTGCGGATGCCTGTTCGGGAAGTCCCCTTGACCCGCCATGACGTGTACAATGCCGATGAGGCGTTTCTCGCAAGCACCCTCAAGGAGGTCCTGGCGGTGACCCAGGTGGATGGGCGTCGGATCGGGACCGGCAAGCCCGGCCCCTATACGAAGCGTTTGCATCGAGGATTTCAGGAACTGGTTCATCGAGAAATACGAAATACGAGATACGAGATACGAGATGATTGCTGTGAGACGGGCGTTACTGAGCTGTTACGATAAAACGGGTTTGGCGGACTTTGCCAACGGTCTCGCCGGTTTCGGCGTCGAGTTGATCGCCTCCGACGGGACCGCCAAGCTGCTGAACGAACAGGGTCTTCGGGTGAAGACGGTGGAGGAGTTTGCAGGGATCAGCGAGCAGCTCGACGGGCGGGTCAAGACGCTGCACCCGCGCCTCCATGCCGGCATCCTCGCGAAACGGGATGAGCCGTCTCACCTGAAGGTCGTCGGTTCGGAGGGGCTCATTGACCTCGTCGTGGTGAATCTCTACCCGTTTGAAGCGACGATCCAACGCCCCGGCGTCACGGTGGGCGAGGCGCTTGAGCAGATCGACATCGGTGGGGCGGCCCTCTTGCGCGCCGCGGCGAAAAATTTCCCATCCGTCACCGTCGTCAGTCGTCCTGCTCAATATCCCGACGTGCTCGAGGCGATCGCGCAGGGGAAGGGAACGATTGCGGAGACGTTGCGTCGGCGCCTGAGTGTCTCGGCCTTCGAGCTAACCAGTCGCTATGATGCGGCCATCGCCGCGTTCTTAGGCGGGGGCTTGTCCGTTTCATCAGAGACGTTGACGGTGCAGGCGCGTCGGCATCGCGCGCTGCGCTACGGCGAGAATCCCCACCAGGCGGCGGGTTGGTACGTGCCGCTGGCACAGCTGGGCGGCGGCTTGGCGGGGGCGCGCGTCTTACAGGGCAAGGAGCTCTCCTATAACAATGTGGTGGATCTCGATACGGTGGCACGATGTCTGCACGACTTCGAAGAACCGACCTGCGTGATCGTCAAGCACGCCTCCCCATGCGGCGTCGCTTCAGCCTCATCGGTGAGCGAGGCGTATCGGCTGGCATGGGGCGCGGACGCCGAGTCCGCCTTCGGCGGCATCGTGGGGATCAACCGGCCGCTGGATCGTGATACCGCCCTGCGCATGCATCAGACGTTCCTCGAGCTCATCGTGGCACCGACCATTCCCGATGAGGTGAGGGCCCTCTTTGCCGATAAACCGAATCTTCGTCTGATCGAGCTATCTTCCCAGCCTCGCGCATCGTTCACAGAGGAATGGAACAGCGTGCTGGGAGGATGGCTTGTGCAGGCATCGGACGTGATACGCTCAGACCCTGCAACGTCGCGTGTCGTGACCACGCGTCATCCCACGAAGGAACAGATGTGCGACTTGCAATTCGCCTGGATCGCGGCCAAGCATGTGAAATCCAACGCGATTGTCCTGGCGAGCGCACGCGTCACCGTTGGGATCGGTCAGGGTCAACCCAGCCGCGTGCGAGCCGTGCGTCTCGCCATTCAACAGGCCGCCGTTCGAGCCAAGGGGGCGGTCCTCGCGTCTGACGGATTTTTCCCGTTTCCAGACAACGTGGAGTGTGCGGCGCAAGCCGGAGTGACGGCCATCATTCAACCTGGCGGATCGGTGAAGGACCCTGAGGTCATCGCCGCGGCTGATCACGCGGGAATCGCCATGGTCTTCACCGGCACCCGCCATTTCCGACACTAATGGATCTTGAGGGGCTGTGGGATAAAGCGTTGAGGCAGACCGAAATCATCCGCTCCCGCGTGAAGGACCTCGCCACACTCGAGGCCACCCACGTGCCCTACATTTTCCTCGCGGAGTCCTCGGTGAATGTGGGGGACACGATCGTGCGCCGTGGCCAGGTCCTTGTCGAGCGCCCGGCCTTGATTCTGCCCTCCGCGCGATTTGAGGGGTTTGAGTTCGAGCAGGAACATCACCTGAGCGATGATGCGGTCTTGAATTTTCTGCTGATTCGCGGGGTGCGCTTTCCCTCGCTGCGTTACCACCATGAGATGTCCTCCCTCGATCTTCGGGAGGGGCCTCTCAAGGAGGCCGTCGCGCATTACGGCGAGCAGCTCACCCACGCCGAGGACGTGCAGACAGGGCTGGTCATCGGGCCGGAGGAGGTGTGGCAATTTTCCGTGCTCATCCTCATCGGCAGCTTGATGGTGCGATCGGCGGAAGGCGATCTGAAGCGATTATTCGAGGAGTGGCGCAAGCGCCAACAAAACTGTGATTGAGTGATTGAGTAATTGAGTGAGTGAGGGACTGATGACGTACGAAGGGGCTCTTGCGTATCTGGAGACGTTGACAAATTACGAGCGGAGCCATCAGCCGGAGGCGATGCGTCAAGTCCGCCTCGATCGGATGCAGGACGTCTGTCGATCCCTCGGCCATCCGGAGCGGGCGTTTCGGTCCATCCTCGTCGCCGGAACCAATGCCAAAGGCTCGATCTGCGCCATGATCTATGCGATGCTCCGCGCCGCCGGGTTGCGAGCCGGATTGTACACCTCACCCCATCTGTCGGATGTCCGGGAGCGCATTCGAGTCAGTGGGGAGTCGCTGGAGGAGGAAGCGGATTGGATCAGCCAACAGGCGTTTGCGGAGCTCATCGAGCGGCTCCAACCGGTACTCGAAGCCTTGCAGGCGCACCCCGACGGTCCGGTGACGTACTTTGAAGCGATGACGGCGGCGGCCTTCCTGCATTTTGCCAGAACAGGTGTTCGCGTCGTCGTGCTGGAAGTCGGCTTGGGTGGCCGATGGGATGCGACGAATGTCGTCGAACAGGACGTGAGCATCATTGGGCCGATCGGATTCGATCACGCCGATGTGTTGGGGGAGGGGCTTGAAACGATCGCGAGGGAGAAGGCCGGCATTCTCTCAAAAGGGACGGGGGTCGTGATCAGCGCGCCTCAATCCCCTGAAGCGCTGAGGACGATTGAGGAAGCCGTGGGAGCGTCGAGTCGCTTGGTCGTGGGGGGTCGCCAGATTGACGCCACCGTCCTACGTCATGGATTGGATGGATTGGAGATGAAGGTGCACAGTCTCCGCGGGACGCATGACGGCGTGCATCTGCCGTTGATCGGCCGTCATCAGGCGATGAATGCCGCCATGGCGGTCTCTGCCGTTGAGGCGCTCGCTGAAGACGGCGTGCCCTATGGAGCCGTTCACGAGGGACTGGCCCGGGTGCACTGGCCGGGTCGGCTTGAAGTCATTCAACAGCGGCCGCTGGTGGTTCTCGACGGCGCCCACAATCCCCAGGCTCTTCAGGCCCTCGGCGAGGCGATGGAGGAATTATGGCCCGACCGAACCGTCCATCTCCTTGTCGGCATGTCCTCGGATAAATCCGTTCAGGCGATCGGAGCCCATCTCGCGTCTCGAGCCGCATCGATCACCTGTACGCGGAGTCGTCATCCACGAGCGGCAGATCCGATGCGCCTGGCTCAGCAATTGACCGCCACTCACCAGCGCATCGAGGTGATTCAGGATCCTCTTGATGCCTGTACCTATGCGCTCAACCAAGCGTCTGCCTCGGATGTTGTGGTCGTTGTCGGTTCGCTCTTCCTGGTGGGCGAACTCAGGTCTGTGATGCTTCGCTACGCGTCAAAGGAGGCCTCATGCCGGTCGTGACGGTGGAATGGCTCGAAGGGAGGAATCCCCAACAAAAAGCCCGGCTCAGTCAAGCGATGACCCAGGCGTTTGCGGAGTGTGTGGGTGTTGCGAAGGAGCAAGTGTGGATTATCTTCAAGGATGTGAAACGCTCCGACTGGGCGATGGCGGGTCAACTGGTGGAGCCGCCTACTCCGGGGAGTTGAGGTAGTCCACGTAATCCGCCACGCCGAACAATTCCTCTTTGACGGTCCGGATGCGATCAGAGATGAACGGGTGGGTGATCCCGTACTGAGGGCGCGTGACGCCACGGGGAAGATACTGGGGCCGTTCGGTGAAGCGGATGTCCTGTAAGCGTTCCAAGAACCTCAGCGCCCCCTGGGGATTCAATCCCGCCGCGGTGAGATATCGCACCGCGAGTTGATCCGCCTCGAGCTCGTCCTGCCGAGCATACGAGAGTTGAGCAATGTGCATCGCGACACTCACCCCTCGCGCCGCCTGCGCCTCACGGGAAGCCATCAGAGACACCAGTTGGACGAGTTGAGCTCCGAGCCCGCTCTCATAGCGCTTGACGGAGTGGCGGGCGGCAATATGGGCGATCTCATGCGCGATGACCGCCGCCAACTCATCGTCGGATTGCGTCCGCTTGATCAGTCCCTCGTTGACGTAGACGTACCCGCCGGGTAAGGAAAACGCATTGACCTCAGGCTCCGCCACCACCGCGAAGTGGTACACCAGCTCCTTCCGATCGCACACCTCAACCACTCGCCGGCCGATGGAGCGAACCCGCTCCTGAAGAGGCTCATCGGCCGCCAGGTCGACTTCGAGCTCCACCTGTTTGGCGAGTCGGCGGCCGAGTTCGACTTCTCGCTCCGTCGTCGTGAAGGTATATTCTTGTCGTTGGGTGGGAACACTGTACTGGCTCGTCACGCAGCCGCTGAGGGTGACGGCAACGAGCAGACAAGCGAGTTGTTGGATCATGTCAAGGGCCGCTCAGAAGGCGAGCTGATTGAAGAGTTGTACGGCGCCTCGAACGGCGCGAATCGTCACATCGATCAGGAGGATGGTGTAGAGGGCGGTGACCGCGGTCAGAATCCATTTCGTCCGTTGGCTGAAGCGCGGATGGCTCCAGACGAGCGGAAGGCCCAAGGGGCCGAGGACGAAGAACAGCATGAGGAGGACGACCCAGACGTTGTGATACCACTTGGGGTGGCTTGTCGGCTCGTTCATGGTCATGACAACGGTATTATACCGAAGAATTCATCGGCCGATTTGTCGAAATCACGTAAGATCAGATATACTTTCAGGAGATTGCTTAACGCCCATGGCTCAGCAAACCCGAGTCCTGATCATCGATGATGACCGGACGATCCTCACGGTCTATGAGGACCTGTTAGGTCAGCACGGCTATGCCGTCACCACCTGCGGTGACGGTACCACCGTGGTCAACGTCCTCAAGAGCGGGAGCTACGACGTCATCCTGCTCGACATCCGCATGCCGGGCATCGAAGGGACCGATCTGCTGCCTCTGATCAAAAGGCTCGAGCCGTCCGTGCCGGTGATTCTCGTCTCCGCCTACTGTGACGAAACGGAGCGTGACTACTATGCCTCGCTCGGCGCGGCGGCGGCGATCGGCAAGCCCTTCAGTCACGAAACACTCTTGGATACGATCTCCCGGGCGCTCAATCAGGAGGAAGGCATTCCGGTGGTCTTGCGCAGCCTTTCGTTGCGAGAAGGGCGGGATGTCGTCTATCGGAAGCTGATCCTCTCCGCCTTGCGCAAGACGAACTGGAATCAAGTCCACGCCGCCGAATTGCTGGGGGTCAGCCGCCACTGCTTGATTCGGTGGATGAAGCGTTTGAGCGTTGCCGTGTAGTACGCTTCTTAAGGTAAGACGATCAATTCTTCCTCGGGCGACCACACCGTCCCATCACTAAATCGCACCGCCGAAATGATGAAGAACATCTCAAAGGTCTCCTCATCCGGCAGGGACTTCGCCCAGGAGAGCATCTTGGTTTGTTTGGGGGGAAGGGTGTGGAGGATGGATTCTTGTTCCATGCTGAGGCGTTCGTGAAACCCGTTGAAGAACACGGTCGTAATTTGCAGCATGGCCACCGTCTTGCGGCTGGTGTTGCGGAGCTCCAACTGGCCTTGGAGCTGATACGTCGGGACTTGTTGATTCAAACGATTCAGGTGCCGGACCCGTGAGCGCTGGATTCTGACGTCGGTCCCATCCGATAAGACCAGGGGAAACTGGCTCGGGGCGCTGTAGGTTTGGGTGAGTCGGACCCTGGCGTCCTGGAGCAAGACCGGCGCTTCTTCATAATTGGCCGTCCGCGTTCGCACGTCCCGCTGAACTGCCATGACCTCCGCCGTGGGCAAGGCCACGCAGCCGACGAGAAGCAGGGGAGCGACCACGTTCGCTTTCATGGAGAGGCCCCCGACTTCTTGTGACGCATCACATCTTCCACGCGGCGTCGTTCGCTCACACGCAAGAGGTGTGCTTGCTTGGCCAGCAGCGCCAGGGTGGCTTCATGCAAACGGGCCCATCGCAGGACGAGGGCGCTGATCACCGCCATCAGCACGAGCAGCAGCACGGCGAATGATCCGACGAGTTCATAGAAAGGCCGCAACATCACCGCGTCCGACTGCTGGGCAATCACCCGCCACCCAAACGGCTCGATCGTGGTCGCCGCGGCGGTCCACCGGCGAGCGGGTTGTCCATGTCTGAAACGAATCAGTCGGCCCTCTGCAGAGGTCTCTGCGGCGACCGGCGGCCAGGCTGAGACATTCTTGGGACTTCCCGGCAACACCTGGAAGGGATACGCGACAAGCAGACCATATTGGTCCACGATGTAGAGAAATCCCGACGGTTCGATGCGGACCTTGTCAACCCATTGGGACACGGCGGAGAGGCGATACTGCATCTGGAGCATGCCGATGGGCGTGTCGTGATTCGTGATCGGCGTCGAGACCGTGATGACCTTGTCGCCGGAGGCCCGGCTGCGCAGGTACACCCCGGAGATGGACGGGGCGCCTGCGAACGCTGAGGGATCGGACGCCTCAACGGCGGCGACCGGGCGGCTCTCACGACTGTCCTCGGGGATTGAGGCGAGGGGACGGCCACGGGCATCAAGGACCGAGACGTCATCCACCATGGGCATCGCTTCAGCGAGCAGTCGAAGGCTCGCGGCAAGAAGCTGCCGGTCCCCTCGTCGAACGGCCTCTCGAAACGTCGGCTGGGAGACGATCGCCTGTTCCGCCTCAAGGGTTTGGGTGAGTTCCTCGCGGAGGATCCGTCCGGCCAGTCGGGAAGCCACCAACAAGTCCTCGGCCTCGCGATGGCGCCACTGGCGTTCATTCACGACGATCAGCCAGAGAGCCATCGCCACAATCGGTACCACAAGGACCGTTGTCAGAAAGAGAACAGGATGGCGGTAGAGTCGCAGGAACCACAGAGGAATCACCGGCCAGCGCCAACCGAGGAAGGGCATTGTGATAAAGGGCTCGTGGTCCATGGACGCGTTTAGGGTGACTGCCCCAAGAGGAGTTTGCTTAAGAGGGTGGTTTGGAGATACTCGAGATTGAAAGGCTTGAGGATGTAATCATGGGCTCCCAACGCGATCGCTTGGCCCATCGTCTCTTCTTCCTCCAACCCGGTGATCATGATGACGGTGGTGGCGGGATAGCGGGCGCTGATCTGCTTGAGGACCGAGAGACCATCCATGCCGGGGAGATTCACGTCGAGCAACACGACCGTTGGCGGGGAGTGCGCGAAGCACTCCAAGGCGGCCTCTCCGGAGTCGGCGGTGGCGACCGTGAACCCTTGCGAGTGCAAGAACTCCCTCAAGACCTCCCGTAATTTGGGTTCATCATCCACCACGAGCACGGTGCCAGGCCAACGGACCTGGGGTTTCGTGGGCGGAGTCTGCAACCAGTGAGTGAGTTCTTGAGCCAGCTGCTCATCGGTGATATCCTCCGGCAGCAGCGCTTGAATCTCGTGAGAGGCGCTGACTGAAGAGGGAAGATGTTGGCCATTATTGAGCACGAGGATGGGAACCTGTTCATTGAAGGATCGGACGCGTCGGACGAATTCCACGCCCGTCGTATCTGTGAGCTGCTGTCCGATGAGGATGAGTGCGGGCCACTCATGCTTCAAGACAGTCATCGCCTCTTCAGCCGAGGAGGCGGTCAAGGTGGGACATCCGCGGTGGGACAAGATAGTGCAGAATCGTTCACGCACCGCGCGGTCCGCATGCACAATGAGCAGCGAAGGCACACGACTCATTGTCCATCCACCCCCTTCCACCGAACAACTCACGTTGACTATACCATATTGGGGGAACCGTGTCAACTATAACCTATTGTCTTACAATAGCTTATGAACTGTTCTGCGACAACTTCTGGATAAAGTGTTGCAAGATCGCGACAGAGCCTGCTACGCTGTTGGGATGAAACTTTCGATTCTCATCCCCACCTTCAATGAAGAACAGACCATCGAACGCCTCCTCCGGCGAATCCTCGAGACGGCCTTTCCCATCGACTACGAAGTGGTGATTGTGGACGATCATAGCACCGACCACACCTATGCGATTGAACGACGGCTGCGCGAGAGCGTGAGCCGCGTGCCGTTTAAGGTCTTGCGCAACCGGGTGAACAAAGGCAAAGGCGCCTGCATTCGACAAGGTTTGAAGCACGCCACGGGGGATCTCGTGGTCATTCAAGACGGGGATCTCGAATATGATCCCCGCCAGATCCCCCGGTTGCTCCAACCGATTCTGGACGGGAACGCTGATATCGTCTGTGGAAGTCGGTTTCTGAAGCGCCGATGGCCTGAGGGGATGGGCTGGGCGAGTTGGTGCGCGAATCGTGTGCTGACAGGGATGACCAACGTCCTCTACGGTCTGCGGGTCACTGATCTGGAGACATGTTACAAGGTGATGAAACGCGAGCAGCTCACGGCCTTGCGACTGCGCTGTAATCGCTTCGAGTTTGAGCCGGAGGCCATGGCCAAGTTGGCCAAACAGGGACGTCGCATCGTGGACGCGCCGATTACGTATCACGGCCGCTCCCGTCGAGAAGGCAAGAAAATCCGCGCGAAAGACTTCTTTATCGCCTGCTGGACCCTCCTGCGTTATCGGTTCTGACCACCTGATCTTGAATTCTTTCGCTCCCATCAGGTAAGCTAAGGGCTAAGAACGCCCTCAGGCAAGTCCCTCAGAAACGCCCTCAGCGTTGTTTACCACACCACATCTCCGGATCACTTGGAGAGGAGGTTCACATGAAGGAGCGCACGGGAACGCTGGCCTCACGAATGGTTGCGGGTTCTTTCCTCTTCGTCATCTTGGCGTCATTCCCTCCCATCGGTCATGCGGAACATGGAGGGCTGGACGATAAGAAGTTGCTCCTCTACGGAGGAGCCGGCAATCAACGCGGGAATGGTCTCTCGTCTTACGCCTCGGATCTCTATGTCGCCGGCGTGGATGAGGCCGTCTTAGGGGGTCAAGCCCTCGCCCTCCGTTACACATTGGCCTTCGACGGCGGCTCGCCGGTGTTAGATTGGGCCATCCGCTGGCCAGGGGCCGCCAATGGATCCGGCAATCCAAACAGCGAGGTGTTCGAGGGCGTGGTCGCGACCCGAGGGGGCGTTGTCTTCGCCGGGAGGAGTTGGTCGCAGACACAGGATGGCGTGGGAGACAAAGAGCACAAAAGCGTCTTGGTGAAATTCCCACTCACTGGGGCCACCGCTTCAGGAATCGGCGGGGCGGATTGGGTGGCTAAGCCGAACTTCTTTGCCTATCGAGGCAATGAGTCGTTCTTGTCAGTCGCATTTGGGGCGGATCGCATTGGCTCGACACACTACTTCTATGCCAGCGGCTACGCGCAGGCCAACGGCGCGAACAACACCGCCATCCTGGCGCAGTACACCTCAGACGGGACGCTGCGCTGGAGCCGGGTCTTAGGCAACACCGGCGCCTACATGAGCAGCTTCGGCACCGCGGTGACGACACTCAACGGCTATGTCTATGTTCTCGGCCTGACCCACTATCCATACACCGATCCCACGGCGACGAAGGTCACGCTCTGGAAGTATGACGACGCCGGCAACCAGGTGTGGGTTCGCAGCCAACAAGGCAACTTGCCTGGGTGGCGGGGGACCGGGTCGCTCGTGGCGTCCAGGCGGTATCACTCAACGGCGGGCGACCTGTACATCGCCGCCGGCATCACCTATAGCAGCAGCACCTTCTCGGAGGTGCTCCTGCTGCGATATGACGAAGTTGGGAATCTGCTCTGGCGCAGGGTGTTGCGGGCGCCGACGATGAGCAACACCGTGTCCTATGACATCGCCCACGGGATCGCGCTGAACGATCATGCGCGCACACCCCCCGAAGGCCAGTGGCTCTATGTGTTCGGGAAGACCAACGCCTTGGGAACCAATGGGTGGGATGTGTTCCATCTTGAGCAGATGCCATCGAGCGATGCCCACGGCGCCGCCGGCACCAACGCGTTCTACAAGGGGAGCCAGGACGACATCCCCTGGGCTGCGCAGCGCATCGGCTCGTATGTCTACGCGGTGGGCGAGACGAAAAGCTTCAGAGCCCACAGTACCAATGGGTACGTGGTCGGCGATACGAGCGCCACGGATCCAACCCCCAATCAAGCCGGTGAGAACGATGTGATGCTGCTGGCGTATGCCATGCCGCAGGTGACGACCCCGCTGGCGGTGAGCATCGACATCAAGCCGGAGTCAGCTGAGAATACGCTCAACCCCAACAGCCATGGCAAGATCCCGGTCGCCATCCTGTCCACCGGCCGCTTGAAGGCCCCTGAGGTGGTGAAGCAGGCGACGCTCACCTTTGGTCGGCTGGGAAGCGAACAGAGCCTGGCGTTTTGCAACCAAGAGGACGCCAACGAAGACGGTCTGCCGGACCTCGTGTGCCACTTCAACACGCAGCAAACCGGATTCCAAGCCGGTGACGCACAGGGCGTCTTGAAGGGGTTGACGACCTCGGGCATTCCTCTGAAAGGGGCGGATGCCATCCGCCTTGTGCCCGGCGCGGCCAAGTGAGGTGGGATGTTTATTGTGGCCTTGCTCATCGTGGGATTGGTGACGACATGGAACATGGCCTTGCTGACGCGCGCCGTGCTGGAACAGCAGACCAGTGGACGAGCTCTTAACGTCGTTCGAGCGTTCCATCTGAGCGAAGCCGGCCTCGACGCTGCACTCCGGCAACTCCAAGATGATTCGTCGTATACCGGCACCAACGCCACGGAGCTGGGAAGCAGCTCCGGCGGGTATTCGATTGGCGTCACCCCCCTCGATCCTTCCCTCCGACAGGTCGTGGTGACCGGATGGTATCCTGCCAATGACCCTCAAGCCTTCGGCTATGCGTCCAGGACCGTCGAGGTGGTGGTCCAGCTTGGCGAACAGCCAGGCCCCGGCAACGGGGTGTTCGGCGATCTGTCCGTTCGATTTGATGGCGGGGGTGGGGATGAGGCACAACTCGACAGCTATGATTCCCGCCAAGGACCCTATACGCCGGAGCAGGCGAGAGCCAACGTTCGTCTGCGAACCAATTCAAACGAGGAGGGGGTCATCGCGCTGGTTGGAGGGGTCGCGATCAAGGGCGACGTGGTCTTAGGTCCTGGGAGCGATCCGGAGACGGCGTTGCAGCAAACCCCGAAAGACTGGAGTTCGATCACCGGTTCGGTCAGCGTCGCCGCGTCGGCAGTCTCCTTAGAGCCTGTGACCATGCCGTCTCTGTCTGATGAGGGGAGCTTACACATCGCGGGCCATGAGATCGTCACCCTTCCAGGCGGGCTCCATCGGTTTCGGGACCTCCACATCTCAGGCCATGGCCAGCTCATCTTCACCGGGCCGGCCGAGGTG
>JACQRA010000113.1 GCA_016206725.1 Candidatus Omnitrophota bacterium | reverse complement strand
TGGGTGGAGCGCAAGCAAAGCGCGGTGATGCAGGACCGCATCGGCGCCAACCGCGCCTATTTCACCCTGCCGTGGTGGTGGGCGGCGCCGATCAACTGGATGCTGCGCAAACTCGGAGGCCTCGGCCTGCTGCATCCCATAGCCGACGTCGTGAAGTTGCTGACCAAAGAAGACTTCGTCCCCTCAACCGGCAACCGGTTCCTGCACACGTTAGCACCGTGGATTTCGGTCTTCTTTGCGTTGATCGCATTTTGCGCCATTCCCTTCGGCGATCGGCTGACTCTGTTTGGGCGGACCATCGAGTTGCAGGTCGCCCATCTGGACGCGGCGCTGTTGTACGTGCTGGCACTCGCCTCCATCGGAGCCTATGGGGTCATTCTCGCCGGCATGGCCTCTGGCACCAATCTCTCGACGCTGGGTGGATTGCGCGCCGCCTCTCAAATGCTGGCCTACGAGATTGCCTTGGGGGTCTCCCTCATCGGGACGATCATCTGGTATGGGACGGTGGATTTGCAAGAGATGATCCGGTTGCAGGGTTCATCCCCGCTCGGTTGGGGCGTTGTCGTGCAGCCGATTGGCTGCTTGATTTTCATGACGGCGGCGTTGGCGGAGACGAAGCGGGTTCCGTTTGATTTGCCTGAAGGCGAGCCGGAGATTATCGGCTACTTCACGGAATACAGCGGGATGAAGTTCGGGCTGTTTTTCTTGACCGATTTCGTCGAGACGGTGCTGGTGGCGGCTCTGACGACGGTGTTGTTTTTCGGCGGCTGGCAGGTGCCCTGGGTTGATCCTCGCGCGTTCTCTCCTAACGTCTTGGCGCTGCTCGGGGTGGGGGCTTTTACCGTCAAGGTGGCGTGCTTCCTCTGGCTCTTCATGGCGATCCGATGGACCCTGCCGCGATTCCGCTACGATCAACTGATGCGGTTGGGATGGAAGGTGCTCTTTCCCTTATCAATCGCCAACATCTGGATCACCGGTGTGGCACGGTTGCTGGTGAAGTGATGGCGAATACCAGCTTGAGTGACCAACTGCTCCATCGCCTGCGCGAAGCGCACAAGCGCCGCGAGTTGTCGTGGTGGGAACGGATCTACCTGCCCGCCGTCGCGCAAGGGTTGTGGATCACCTCCGTCCATTTCTGGCGCAACCTCTCCTTGCACATCGCGCATCGGGTGGGGCTGTTCCGCAACATCCCAGCCTCGGTGACGATCCAGTATCCTGATGAGCAGAGGCAAACCTCTCCGCGGCTGCGCACGCGCCATCGGCTGATGCAACGGGAGGATGGGACGCCGCGGTGCGTGGGGTGCATGCTCTGCGAAACCGTCTGCCCAGCGAAGTGCATCTACATCACGCCCGCGGAGCATCCGGATCCGAATATCGAGAAGTACGCGAAGAGCTTTGATATTGATCTGGGCAAGTGCGTCTACTGCGGCTACTGCGTTGAGGTCTGCCCCGAAGATGCGATCCGCATGGACACCCAACGGCATGACATCGCGGCGTTCTCACGCGATGGGATGTGGCTGGATATCACGGAGCTGCTCCACCCAGGCTCCAAGCAGCCGACCGACCCGCCGAAGAAGTTCGTCCAGCTCGACCTCGACAGCTTCAGGCAACTGAAGCAAGAACTTCCTCCTCGCTCCGCAAGCGCCGCCAGCTGAGGTCTGGAAATCAGGGACACAAACCAATTTTTAGAACTTGTTTTGTGTCCCTGATCTTACGCTGGCGGGAAGACAAGGCTTCGTTATTTGGCGATTTGGTAGGTGGAGAAGTTGCCGACACCCTGTGAGGCTTGTTGGGCGGTCTCTCCCCCGAAGAGGTCTTTTTGGTGGGCGTGTTGGAGGGCTTCGTCCTTCGTGATTTTGCCTTCCTGGACCATCGTCTGCAGGCACTGATCCAGCGTTTGCATCCCTTCCTTCTTGGCGGTTTGGATCATCGAGGGAATCTGGAAGGTCTTGCCCTCGCGGATGAGGTTCGCAATCGCCGTGTTGACCAGCATGAGCTCGATAGCTGCGATGCGTCCCTGGCCATCCGCGCGCTTGAGTAGCTCTTGCGAGACGACACCGATCAGCGCGGTCGAGAGCACCTGTCGGATCTGCGGCTGCTGATTGACCGGGAAGACGTTGATGATGCGGTCCACCGTGTCGGCGGCGCTGTTGGTGTGCAGCGTGCCAAAGACCAGGTGACCGGTCTCGGCCGCCGTGAGTGCCAGCTCAATCGTTTCCAAATCCCGCATCTCCCCCACCAGGATCACATCCGGATCTTCCCGGAGTGCTGCCCGCAGGGCGGTGGCGAAGGAATCCGTATGCACGCCCGCCTCGCGTTGGTTGACCAAGCAGCCTTTGTTGGGATGGACGAACTCGATCGGATCTTCGATGGTGATGATGTGATCGTGCCGCTTCGCGTTGATGTGGTCAATGATGGCGGCGAGGGTGGTGCTCTTGCCGCTTCCCGTGGCCCCCGTCACCAAGACCAACCCTGAGCGGTAGTTGGCAAATTGGAGAATCTGTTGGGGCAGGCCCAACTGTTGGAGATTCTTGATCTCGAAGGGGATGTGACGGAAGACCGCTCCAGGGCCTTGCCGCTGGAAAAAGGCGTTGACGCGGAAGCGCCCGGCGTCGGCGATTTCGTAGGAGAAATCCACGTCGTGGTGCTCGTACCAGCGCTGCTTCTGCTCCGGCGTCATGATCTGTTCGATCAACGCTTGAGCGACCTCAGCCGCGATCGGCCCGACCTGCTCGATAGGTTTGAGCTCGCCGTGAATGCGCAACAGGGGTGGTGAGCCGGTCGTCAGGTGCAAGTCGCTGGCGTGGTTGTCCCTCGCTGCGATGAGCAGCGCGTCAATGTCAGCCATGTGGTTTCGTTAACTTGCCGAGGAGGTAACGGAGGGAGCGCCTGGGATGATGACGCCGTTCGAGATGGAGAGGACGCCGGAAGTATCGAAGCTGACCTTGACCGTCTTGCTGACGCCGGGCTGGACGATGAACGACAGGCCGGTCATCGTATTCGTTCGGTTCGCCGAAGGGATGGTGTAGGTGGAGATCGCGTAGTCGGCGCCCGGAGTGTTGTTCACCCCGCTGTTCGTTGTGGAGCCGTTGGCCGAATTATTCGTGTAGATGGTATCCGCCCCGTTATTGACATAGCCCTTGGCGAGGAGATTGGCGCCGAGCGTGGCGCGCACCGTGGTGTAGGTTCCCGCCGCGAGCGTGACACCGCTCACCAATCCGGCGGCGACCGCTCCGGCGTTGGCCGCGGCGATGTTGATCGCCTGGCTGCCTTCGAAGACGGTGACGAACGTCGTGCCATCCGTGGACAGCTCAAGCTTGGTGATGGTCACCTGGTACGTGCCGTCCGCATCGCCGGAGGCGGCCTGCGCAGGACCCATCGCGAGAAACCAGAGGACGACGGTCAAAAGTCCTAAGAGGGTTCTACAGCGACGCGTTGTCATCATCAGGTCCCTCGGGCCACTTCGACGGTAACCGAGCCTGTTGTCAAGCGCTGCTCCACCACGATCTCGTGGTGCCGCTCGACCAGGCTCCAGAGGAACTCGCTCGCGTCGCTCTCCGGAACAATCGCCGCATCAAACGCCATCGGTGGACGCATCTTCTCCGGCGCGGTGTTGCCGCCGAAGGGGATGCGGAAAGCCACCTTCAACCCCCAGTCAACGTTGCTCTTGGTGTGGTCTTGGACTGTTCCATCAATGACGACAAACGGCACCGGCTTGTACTCCGCCCGCAAGGTCCAGCCGTAGCGGTTGTCGAACTTCTCAAAGTTCCACCAGTTGAACCCACCGAACAGTTTGAGGCGCGAATAATACGGGATAGGCCCGCCGATCTCGAAATCGTAGCCGTTCACCGCCTCTTGGAATCGTTGGGAGACCCCGATCACTTCCTCAACGAGCCGCTCCTGGGAGAGCGCCAGGTAATAATTGGAGCGGAACTCCGCGTAGGAGCTCAACGCTTCGATGCCCCAACCCAGGCGGTAATGGGAATACTGCGTTTCGTAGTCGTAGAACATGTTGGCGCCCAGCAGCCAGGAGCGGTTGAGGACGAGCTGACGCACGCCGGTGCCGAGATTGAGGAGCCATTCACTGTTGGCCAGGCTCAGGCGGGGTTCGACGAAGGCAACACGATCGTCGGAGGGATCGCGATAGAGGGGAACGATGGGGTCGAGGATGAAATTGGGACCTTGGTCTTCGTCAACGTTCCAGGCGAACTCCCAATGTTCGACGAAGTCCGGAAGGGAATCGGCGCTGCCTCTTGGAGTCCACGCCCCAAGTGTCAGCCACACGGCAGAAACAACCAGAAGGAATTTGCGCGAGTTCACACAGGAACAGTAACAATCGCGCTCGCTGTTGTCAATAATTTTTAGAAGACCACAGCGGAGGAGATGAGGCGGAGGAAGGGCTCTTGGAAGGTGCCGATGGCGACGATGCCGAGGAGCAGCAGCAACAGGACGGTCCGGCTGAGGCCAGAGACGGCAATGGGCTGAGACGCCGATGGTGTGAGGAGATACATGCGCCGCACCACCATCAGGTAGTAGTAGAGTGAGATCGCGACGTTGATCGCGCCGATGGCGACAAGCCACAACCGTTCGATCTCGACCGTTGCGAGCAGCACGAAGAGCTTCCCCACGAAACCGGCCAGCGGAGGCACGCCCGCCAGGGACAGCAGGGCGATGAACAAGGACGCCGCCAGCAGCGGTGAGCGGCGGGACAAGCCGTTGTAGCCATCCAGATTATCGGTGCCAATGGCTTGCGAGACGATGACGACGACCAAGAAGGCGGTCAGGTTGCTGACGAGATACGCGAGAAGGTACATGCCGACAGCCTGCGCGCCAAAGGGGGTAGCGGTTGACAGTCCCATCAACAAATACCCGGCGTGACCGATTGAGGAGTAGCCCAGCAGCCGCTTGATGTTCGTCTGCGGGATGGCCGCCAAATTGCCATAGAGCATCGTCGCGGCCGAGAGAACGGCGAGGATTCCGCCCCACAGGGCGTGAGCCGGAAGACAAGCCGCATAGAGCAAGCGCAACAGCGCAACCGCCCCCGCCATTTTGGAGCCGACCGACAAGAACGCAACGACCGGTGTCGGGGCCCCTTCATACACATCAGGCACCCACAGATGAAACGGCACGGCCGCGATCTTGAATCCCAGGCCCGCCATGACGAGCAGCAGTCCTGCCGCGGTCGTCCCGTTGACTGGAGCGCCGGCCATGAGTTGACGGAGAGCCTCGAAGCTCGTGCCGCCGGCAGCCCCGTAGAGCAAGCTCACCCCGTAGATGAGGAAGCCGGAGGAGATCGAGCCCATGATGAGATACTTCATGCCGGCTTCGATCGATCGGGGGTCGGTTTTGACATACGCGGACATGACGTACAACGAGAACGTCATCAGCTCAAGCCCCACGAAGAGTAGCAGCAGATCCGTGGCGGAGGCGAGCACGAAGGCGCCGAGCAGGGCGGAGAAGATCAACAGATAGAATTCGCCAAGGCGGGACGACAGACTGCCGGCGAAGAGCCGGATCATCAGGACCACGACGAGTGCTGTGACGAGGAACAACCATTTGAACGTGTAGGCGAATCGGTCCAGAACGAACATGGGATCGAACGCCGCTCCCACCACGCCGCGTTGCCACCACAAGACTCCAGCGAGAACCAACACTCCCAACGTGGCGAGTCGTCCCAGTAGGACGGTGCGGCGCGCGGGCGAGGCCATGAGGTCTCCGATGAGCAAGACGGCAATCCACCCGCACAGGCCTAATTCAAGAGCGACGGTATGCCAATTCATCTGGGCAACTCAGATGCGATGCGCAGTTCTTGGGGAGCGGGTTGGATGGTGCGAGCGATGAGCGGCCGTGTCGAGACATCAATCAATCGCACAAGCGGCGCCGGCCAACATCCCACCAGGAGTAGGGCCGCAATCAGCGCCACATAGGGCAGTCGAGCGAATGGCGTCGAGGCATCGCGGGTGTGAGCCAAAGCCAATGGCAGGTTGCCGAAGAACACGCCACGGACCATCCGCAGCATGTAGACCGACGTGATCACAATGCCGAGCATTGCGAGGATCGCTTGCAGGCGGTAGCGGTCCCACGAACCCAGGATGACCAGCAGCTCCGCGACGAAATTTGCAAACCCGGGCAGGCCGCTCGAGGCCATGGCGGCGATCACTCCGCACGTCGCGAGAAAGGGCAGCCGTTTGGCCAGACCGCCCAACTCCGGCAGCGAACGGGTGTGCGCTTCGTCGTAGATGTGCCCGACGAGGGCGAAGGCCAAGGCGGTCATGATGCCGTGCGCGAACATGAGCAGCACGGCGCCGTTGAGGGCGAGCGGGGTCAAGGCCGCCAAACCCAACAACACATAGCCCATGTGGCTCGATGACGAATAGCCGATGATGAACTTCAAGTCCTTTTGGGACATCGCGACGAGCCCGCCATAGATGATATTCATCGTGCACAGTCCCGCGATCCACGGCATCCACATCTGCGCCCCCTGCGGCAGGAGCGTGATCGCGAGGCGGAGGATGGCGTAGGAACCGAGTTTCATCAGCACGGCCGCATGCAGCATGCTCACGGCGGATGGGGCCGCGGCATGACCGATGGGCGACCAGCTATGCAGCGGCCACATGGGGGCGATGACGCCGAAACCGATCGCAAGCAGGGGGAAGATCCACCCCTGCAGCGAGGCGGGTAGCGGATTGGCGATCAGATGCTGTTCCAGCGCCACGAGATCAAAGCTCCGCAGCCCGGAAATGGTATACAGCCACAACAGGCCGATGAGTGCCACGACCGCGCCGGAGGTCAGGTAAATCGTCAGCTTCATCGCGGCGTATTCTTTGGAGAAGCGCACCACGCCGCCTTCCTTCGTGTCGCTGCCCCAGATGCCGATGAGGGGATACATGGGGATTACGGCCATCTCGTAGAAGAAGTAGAAGAAAAACAGATCCAGCGAGAGGAACACGCCGAAGACGCCGGTGATGAGCACCAGATAAAAGATGTAGTACTCCTTGACGCGCTGCTTGACGGCGTAGGAGATCAGGACCCCGGCAAACGCGCACAGCGCGTGCAGCAGAACGAGGACCACGCTGATCCCGTCAACGCCGAGATGAAATCCAATCCCGAGACTCTGCATCCACGGCAGATGCACCTGGAACTGGTAGCCGCCCGCGCTGCGGTCATAGTGGGTGACGAGCCACAGCGCCATGCCGAGCGCGACCGTCATGGACGCGACGGCGATGCGGCGAACCCAGTCCACCCGTTGCTGCGGGACGAGCAACAGCGCCAGCGCGCCGATCGCAGGAGAGAGCAAGATCAGCAACAACGCGGCACTCATTTAACCACCATGCAGAGCAGCGCGACCACGCCGGCGAAAAACACCAGCACGTACGTTTGGATTTTTCCGGTCTGGCAGTATCGAATCACGTGGCCGGCGGTTTTGGTGAGCCGGGCGGTGCCGTTGACGGCGAAGTCGATGATAACCCACCGCTCGAAGAGGGCACAGGCGCCGGCGATGATCCGTTGCTGAATCGTCTCGACGTACCAGGCGTACAGCTCATCAAGGCGATAGCGGCGCACCAGGAAGCGGTGGAGGGGCGCAAACCGCTGCGCCATGGCTTCGGCTGAGATCGCGTGCTTGGCATACATCAACCACGCCAGTCCACCGCCGATGGCCACGGCAGTCAACGAGGTCAGGATGACGTCCCAATGCAGATGAACGGGGTGATGGG
>JACQRA010000098.1 GCA_016206725.1 Candidatus Omnitrophota bacterium | reverse complement strand
GTCCAACCTGCCAAGGAAGCTGGCGGGCTGACCGTGACCCAATTAGCGCTTACCTCGGAGCAGGGATGGGGCGAGACGATGACGCAGGACACCACCTTTACCTTCAATGAAGGGGCCGATCGCAAAGGGCCGGTCTCGCTTGCGGTCGCGGTCGAGCGAACGACGCCGCCCCCGGTCCGTCTTGTCGTCATCGGGGATTCTGATTTTGTCACCAACGCGCAATTGAGCAACGTCGGCAACCGGGATTTTGTGCTGGCGGCGATGCACTGGCTGACCGCGCAGGAGCAACTCATCGGGATCGGCCCGAAGCCGTTGGAATCGATCAAACTCAACCTCACCGCCTCCCAGATGACCTCTCTGTTCTGGTTCAACATCGCCGCGTTCCCTGCCTTCGTGTTCGTCGGTGGAGCCATCATGTGGTGGCTCAGACGACAGTAACGCTCCTCCGATGAAGTGGAAAACAACCCTCGTCCTCCTCCTGCTTACCATCGGTGTCGGAGCCTACGTCTCGCTCTATGAATTACAACAACCGCTCCCTGAAGAACGCGCGCGCCTGGCTAAGCAGGTGGTGCGTCTCAAACCGGAGGAGGTCACGAGTCTGCTGGTGGCCTTCCCCACAACCAGCGTGACCCTCGAGCGTCAATCCCTCGACTCCCCCGCCGGCGGGGTCGCTCGGGATGTCGCGCCACAGCACGTCTGGCGCCTCACGAGCCTCCGGAATGGGCGGGCGGATGAGGGGCTGGTGAACCGCATCCTGAACGAGCTCAACCCCCTCGAGTCGGAACAGACTCTCAAGGAGACGCCGGATCGGCCGTTGAACCGCGCCGACTACGGGTTGGAGGCTCCTGAGGCGACCCTCACGGTTGCCAGTCCTCAACGATCCATCACCCTGCTGTTTGGGAGTGCTACAGCAGTGGAAGAAAACCGTTACGTCGCCCTGGAAGGATCCTCCGAGATCGCGGTCGTCAACACCTCGTTGTTTGAGGCGTTGGATCAACCCCTCGAGGCGTTTCGTTCTCACGACCTGGTGGACGTCAAGACATGGGACGTCCGACAGATCGCGGTGACTTCCGCCAACCGCTCCTACACACTCGCCAAGCTCACCAATGCTGCGCAGACGCAACAAGCTGATCGGTGGAAGCTGCTCGCCCCGCTGGAGGATGCGGCGGACAGCGCCGCGGCCTCCACCACGTTGAGCAAGCTGCGCGCGCTTCGCATTGAACGGTTCATCGCTGAGGACGTGACGGAGGCGGAGCGCGCGAGGTGGGGACTGGAGGTCCCGTACGCCACGATCACGCTCACGACGAACGAGGATCAACCTCCGCTTGACGTGGTCATCGGGAAGGTGACGGAGGATGATGAGCAGCAGCGGTATGCCAAGCGCTCGGATGAACCGACCCTCTACGCCCTGAAGACGACATCGCTTGAGGAGCTGCTTCGCGATCCGCAGGAACTTCGGTCACAGACCTGTTTTGAATTCTTCGCCAGTCAGGTCAGCAAGCTTCAGGTCGCGTGGGAGGGCAAGAGCTGGACCGTGGAACGACAGGACGAAATCTGGAAGACGAACGAGGGCACCACGTTAGACGGCGCGGCGGTCGAAGAATTCCTCTGGAAGATTCGGGACGTCAAACTGACGCGATTTGTGGATGATGCGCCCCAAGACCTGGCGCGCTACGGCCTGGATCCGGCGCAGGGAACGATCATGGTCTGGGTCAGTGGACAAACCGAACCCCAAACGCTGCTGATCGGCTCGACGATCGAGCAGGGCCAGACGCGTTACGGCAGGATCACGGCGCGGTCGCCGGTCGTTGAGCTTCCGGAGGTTGTCAACGAAATCTTGAAGACGACCCCTGACGCTTTCAAATTAACTGCGCAAGCGAATCAAACGACGGGCCCTGGCGACTCGCTGCAGGACGGTGGCGTGCGTCAAGACCGCGAGCACGAGTAGCGTCCACCAGTAGAGGTCTCGCCCGCCGGGCCTCCACGCCACCACTTGGCTCGCCGCTAATCCCACGACCAACACGACGCATCGCTCGGTCCGTTCCATCACATCCGGCCACTCTTCATTCTCAACGCGCACTTCCATCGCCGTTCGAGCCTTCGCGTAACTGGTCAGCAGTGAGCCGACGAGCACCACCACCGAGAGGACCCAGTAGCCGGTGACCAGGGCGACGGATACCAGAACCGCCGCCTCGGCATAGCGGTCACAAACGGCGTCAAGGTAGGCGCCGAACTTCGTCACGCGACCACTCACCCTCGCCACCGCGCCGTCCAACGCATCGAACGACACCGCGAGGGTCACTAACCCACAGAAGACCAGGAGGTTTTTCGTCCACACGACGAAGAGACAGCTCGCGAAGACGAGCAGGAGTCCTGTCACGGTGATCGCGGTCGGATGAATGCCGAGGCGGCTGACCACACGAGCCAACGGATTGAGTAGCGGTGTGAAGAAAGATTTGTAGCGCGCGGTCACCATGAACGCGCTGTCAAGAAGCGGACGGCGTGATCGTGATGACCTTGATCTTAAAGAGGAGCGTTTTGCCGGCCAATGGGTGATTGAGGTCCAAGGTGACGGTCGTGTCGTGGATCGTCTTGACCCGGGCACGGAAGGGGCGGCCTTCCGGATCAACCCCGCTCAGTGCCATCCCCACCTCAGGGGTGACGGTTTTGGGAAGTTGTTCTTTCGGAATCTCAACCACCGCTGCCGGATCGACCGGCCCATACCCTTCCTCAGGGGTCACCGTAATCTCTCCGCTGTCTCCCACGCGCAATCCCGTCAACTGCCGCTCAAGACCAGGGATGATCTGTCCTTTGCCGTGGATGTATTGAAACGGTTTCCCCTCAGGGCTTTGATCAACCACCTCTCCGTCGACCGTGAGGGTGTAGTCCATCTGAACGACCGCATTCTCCGAGATCGTGACGGTAGACGTCTCTTCCGCCGCGACACACGGCAGACCAAGACACACAACAAAAGCAGAAACCACTCGCACGAATCCACGCATAAGGAAAGTGACTATACGCCCCTCACTGTGAGAAATCAAGCACTAGATGCTCGCGGAGGGAGGCGATGCGGTTGGCGAAATCTTCTCGTTGGACGATGATGCGGCCGACCTGCTCGGTGTAGCCGTGGGCGACCAAGAACTCCAAGGCTTCGAGCCAATCGCGCTCGGAGCGTCCCATCTCTTTGAGATACTCGACCGTTTTAGTGTCAGCGGCCGGTTCCTGGCCGGCGCTGAGCGCGACTTCCATCAAGGGACCGCCGATGCGATGCCCCTGGCTTAACCCTGGCACGAAGAACCCGCCAGCCTTGAAGGCGGCCCGCTGGACGAGATTGAGCGCATTGCGCTGGGCGTCGTGATGCAAGCGATGGTGGGCGACTCCGTGGGCCACCAGCGCGGTGAGAATTCCCTCATCGGCCTGAGTGATGAGCGGTTCCGACAGGTAGATGTGGCGCTGGGGCAGGACAGCTAATCCGACGGATGTTTTGGCAGGTGCCGCAACCCGGATCCAGTAGTGGAGGTTGGGGAATTTGGTGTGTGGTAACACCGCGGCGAGCATCTCTTCCGCGTGCGTCTGCTGCGGATGATGCCGAAGCTCTTTGACCGTCGTCCCGCAACCGGCGAGGAGGCTTGCGATGAGCGCCGCTATCGTCCAATGCAGACGAACCGCTCGACCATTCATTGGATCAGATCCCGTTGAATCTGCAGGAACAAATCGCGGAACGTGTCCTCCATGGTTCGGGCCGGGACCTTATAGCCCCACACAAACGGCAGCGCCAACAACAGGACGTGACGCTTGATCGCATAGGTGCCCACCGCGCTATAGGACGTTGGAGGCTGGCCGGTTCGGTAGACACGGGCGTCCAATTCGATCACGCCCCGCGATGAGGAAGGGATCGCGCAGTAGGTACTCTGACTGACGGTGTTGAGGAATGTGTTGCCGCGAATGGCGTGCGTGGCTTCGACCACCACACGATCCCCTGTTGGAACCTCATCCGAGGAGGCCAACGCAAGGAACGGGAATTCACCGATCACATCTTCAAGCTGATGGCGTACCTTGTACTTCGACCACCATTTTTCGAAGGATGGATCCGAGGGTTGATCGAATTCGAGATACCGCGTGTAGAGGACCAGTGGCAAGGTGATTGGCACATCGGCTGGGAGAAGTGGGCGACGATCCCAGGTCGTGACTAACCCCGGCTCGTGCGAAAGGCGCGTCTGCGCGCACCCCGTCAGGCTGACCGCAATGGCCAAGCCGATGAACCACGCCGCTCTGGGGGGTGACATGAGTGGTAGTGTAACAAAAACGGCGGTCGCTGAGAAGATCAGCGCTGGCTTTCAACGTCGCTTCCTGGTCCTTGGCCTTCTTCTTCCCATCCGCCGATGCCCAGGGCGATCTTGCAGTCCTCGGAGGCCATGGTGCGGGGATCCCACGGCGGGGTGAAGACAATATTCGCGACGGCGCTCTTGACGCCGGGCAGCGAGCTGATCGCTTTCTGGACCATGGCTTTCAACTGCGGCCCATAGGGGCAAAACGGCGAGGTGAACGTCATCGTCAGCTTCACCTCTTCTCCATCCGGCTGCGGGTTGATGTCCACGCCGTAGATCAGCCCGAGATCAACAATGCCCAGGTGCAGTTCCGGATCCTCGATCGGCTTGACCGCGTCCATCACCTGTTGTTCCGTGAGCGCCATCGTTCAACCCCTCAGTCCTTGTTCGACCACGTTCCATGAGAGGGCGGCGCATTTGACCCGGACCGGAAATTTTCGCACGCCCGCCAACGACTCCAAATCGCCCAGATCAATCGAGGGGTCAGGCTCATGTCCCTGCATCAACGCCTTCATTGCTTCGATGAGGCGAGTCACCTCAGCAGGCGTCTTGCCTTCGATCTGCTCAGCGAACATTGAGGCTGCGGCCTGGCTGATGGCGCAGCCTTTGCCGGTAAACCGCGCCTGCCCGATTGTCCCATTCGACATCGTCAGATAAAACGTCAGCTCATCGCCGCAGAGCGGATTGGCCCCGTCAACCTTGATCTGCGCGCCGGCCAGCTCGCCCTTGCGATGCGGATTCTTGAAATGATCCAAGATCACTTCGCGGTAGAGTTCATCGAGTTGATCAATCATCCCCTCACCCGTGCCGCCGTTCGGGATTGGCGAGCCGAGGCCGGCCGATCAAAGAACGCCCTCACTTCACCCAACGCCTCCACCAACCGATCCACCTCCTCCTGCGTATTATAAATGTAGAAGCTCGCCCGGGCCGTGGCAGCCACCCCGAGTTTCCGCATGAGCGGCTTGGCACAGTGGTGGCCCGCGCGGATTGCGACGCCCTCCGTATCGAGCGCCGTCCCCACGTCGTGCGGATGCAGGCCATTGAGATTGAACGACACCGCCCCGCCCCGCTGCGCGACGTCGCGCGGGCCGTACAGCGTGATGCCGTCGATCTCGGAGAGGCGCTGGAGGGCGTAGGCCGTCAGCTCCATCTCATGCACCCGCACCTCGTTCATGCCGAGGCGCTCCAGGTACTTCAGCGCCTCGCCGAAAGCGATCACGCCACCAATGTTGGGGGTGCCGGCTTCAAACTTCCATGGAACCTCATTCCAGGTTGCCGAGGTCAACTGCACATCCGTAATCATCTCGCCACCGCCCAGGAACGGCTCCATGGATTCCAACAACTCTTCCCTGGCCCACACGACCCCCACGCCGGTTGGGCCCAGCATCTTATGGGCGGAGAAGACCATCGCATCACAGCCCAATTGCGACACGTTCACGGGAAGATGCGGCACGCCCTGCGCCCCGTCTACGATGACCAGGGCGCCATGATGATGCGCGGCTTCGGCCATCTGCGTAATCGGATTGATCGTTCCCAGCACGTTCGACATCAGGGTGATCGAGACGACCTTCGTGCGGTTCGTCAGCAGTTTTGGAAGTGCCGCTAGATCCAATCGGCCGTCATCAGAGACAGGAAGGAACGTCAACGTGGCACCGGTGGCTTGGGCGATCAACTGCCACGGCACGAGATTGGAATGATGCTCCATTTCCGTGAGCAGCATCTCATCGCCCGGTTTGAGATTCGCGCGTCCCCACGCATTTGCAAGGAGGTTGATCCCCTCGGTCGCGTTGCGGGTAAAAACGACCCCTCGAGCCGATGGCGCGCCGATGAATCTTGCCGCCTGTTCGCGGACCGCCTCGTACGCGGCGGTCGCCTCCTCAGCCAAGGCATGGAGACCGCGATGAATGTTGGCGTTGTAGCGGCTGTAGTAGTTCACCAGCGCCTCGATCACCTGACGCGGTTTTTGGG
>JACQRA010000089.1 GCA_016206725.1 Candidatus Omnitrophota bacterium | reverse complement strand
TGCACTACGGCGGCGGGAGTTTCAGCAAGATTGCCAAAGGGCGCGTGAAGGGCGATCAGGTCAACGTCAAGTGGGACGAAGTGATCGGCATGGAGGAAGCCAAACTGGAGGCGTGGGAGGTGGTCGAACTCCTACGCGATCATGCGAAAGTGGATCGCATCGGAGGCAAGGTCTTGCGCGGGGTGCTGCTCGTCGGCCCGCCGGGATGCGGCAAGACGTACCTGGCCAAGGCCATTGCCACGGAATCCGCGCTGCCGTTTATCTCCGTCTCCGGTTCGGAATTCATCGAGATTTTCGTCGGCACCGGCCCGGCTCGCGTGCGGAAGATTTTCAAGAAGGCGCAGCAATTCGCCCGAGTCGAGGGCGGGTGCCTCATCTTCATTGATGAGCTCGATGCCGTGGGCACCTCCCGAACCTCCGATCTCGGCTTTGGAGCCCAAACCGAGCGCAACAACACCGTGAATGAACTGCTCGTCCAAATGGACGGGTTGGAGAGCCAGAAATACAACATCGTGGTCATCGGGGCGACCAACGCCGGCGAAGAGGTGTTGGACCAGGCGCTCCTGCGTCCGGGGAGGCTCGATCGGAAGATCTATGTGGATCGACCGGGCCTGGAGGATCGCGAGAAGCTCTTTGCGTTCTACCTGGCCAAGGTCAAAACCGACCCCTCGATTGATGTCGCGCGGTTCGCTCGCCGCTCCGTATGGAAATCGGCGGCGGACATCGAGAATATCGTCAAAGAGTCGGCCCTCATCGCCACGCGCAACAAGCGGGAACTGGTCACCTTTAAAGATCTCTCGGATGCGCTCGATCGCATTGAGCTGGGCTTCAAGCGCAAGCGGAAGATGACCGAGGATGAGCGCCGTCGCATCGCCTGCCACGAGGCGGGCCATATCGTGGTCACGTACCTGCTGCATCCGACGGACGACGTGTTCAAGGCCTCGATCATCTCCCGTCGGGATGCGCTGGGGGTCGTCTATCATCAGCCCCGCGAGGAGCTCTTTACCTCAAGCAGGACTCGCATCCTCGCCAACATCAAGGCGGCCCTTGGAGGCTACGTCGCGGAAAAGCTCAAGTTTGAATCGACCTCGGATGGGGTCGCCGCCGACTTCCACAACGCCATGATCCAGGCCCACCAAATGGTCTGGCGTCTCGGCATGGGCATGAACGGGTATATCGGCGATTACGAAGCGCTGCTCAGCTCCTGGGCGTTCCGCAGCAGCAGTACGGGGGATCGGCTCTCCGATAAGACCAAAGAGCGCTTGAATGAGGAAACCCACCTGATCCTCTCGCAATGCGTGAAGGACGTGGAGCAGCTCCTGCGGCAGGAGGATGCGCTGCTCGAGCGCTTCGCTCAGGAACTGCTTAAGCGGGAAGAACTCGAGTACGACGATATCGAGGCGATCTTCTCGGAATACGGCAAACAGCGAACGTTCCCCGCTCCCTCTCCGTCATCCTCCCAACCGCCCTCCGCAGCGACGTAACCTCCGTCTCGCGAGGACTTCGATGCGTCTCCCTCGTTGGATTCGTGTGGCCTTCGGCAGCATCGGTCTTTCGCTGCTCGTCGGGTGTGGAGGGCCCAGCTACCGGATGGAACAGACCCCGGAGGCCATTCAACAGATTTGTACGAAGGACTACCGGTTACAGGTCTCGGCGAAACGCATCGGGCAGACCGTCGCCGTGCATCTGCAGCACGGAGGGGTGCTTGAGCAACAGGACGGCCAGATTCGCCTGGCGGCCAGCGCCAATGAGGTGTTGGGCAACGCGATCGAGGCCATCCACCGCGTCCTCCTGAGCTCTGACAACCCCAACGGGTTCTACCTCTTGCTCGTGTCGGATCCTTCTATCCCCGGAATCTATCTGATGATGGTGCGGTATCTGGACGATGTCAAACGGGTCCACACCAGCAGCATCACTCCGACCGAGTTCTTTTCGCGGACGATTCTTCAGTTGCAGCCGGCGAATCCGTCGCTGACAAGCCTCAACCAAATCGCCCTCCACGACATCACCTTGGAACAGTTTCTCAGTTGGCAGCTCTCGAAACGGCTTCAAGACCGGTTGACTGAGCACACTCAACGAGAAGGACTCTCACAGGTGTCGGTGGGGCCGTGCGTGGGGGAATTCAAAAACGGGGAATTTGCGTTTACGCTGAATGTCGTCCCTGAGACAGGGGGAACGCTCCCCCCCGAGGTGGTGGATCAGGTTTTCCAAGAAGCCACGACGTTGATTGCGAAGGTCTTATCCGACTACCGCTTCAACCAGTTCCAAGCGATCCGCCTCATCCATCCGACGACAGGCCGCAATCTGCTCCTGCCCAAGCAGCAACTCGACATCTTCCGATAAACCAGTGGCAAAGCGACAAAGTGGCTAGGTGGCTAAGCACGAGCCGCCTTCAACCGCACAACGCGACCCACCAACTTCACGCGCCCATCCAGCATGAGCTGAATGGCCTTCGGATAGAGACGATGCTCCACCTGATGGACGCGAGTCACCACGCGTTTCTCCGTCTCCTCCGGCCGAATCGCCACTGCTTCTTGGAGAAGGATCGGCCCGTGATCGACGTGTTCATCGACCAGATGCACCGTGACACCGCTCACCCTGGCTCCCCATGCGAGTGCATCCTGAATGGCATGGGCTCCGGGAAATGCCGGCAGCAGGGCAGGGTGGATGTTGAGGATGCGATTCCTGAAGCGACGCACGAAGACCGGAGAGAGCACGCGCATGAATCCCGCCAGGCAGATGAGCCGAACCTGATAGGACTGGAGGACGGCGATCAGACGGCGATCACACGCGGCTCGACTCGCGTAGTGCTTCGGATCGACGAACACGGTGGGAATGTCCGCGCGCTTGGCGCGGACCAACGCGAAGGCAGCGGCTCGATCGGAGATGACGACGGCAATCCGTGCACGGAGCCGTCGAGCGCGAATCGCGTTGATGACGGCCTGGAGATTGGTGCCCTGCCCCGAGCACAAGACCGCAATGGGGGGACACACACCATGTTTTTTGAAATTGTTTTGTGTCCCCATGTTACGGACGGATCACGCGAGCAGGGTGTCGAGGCGGCGGATGAGTTCTTCCTTGGGCTGCACCCCGACGATGCGGTCGACTTCCCGTCCAGCCTTGAAGAGCAACAGCGTCGGGATATTCATGATCTGATACTGCGCCGCCAGGCTGGGGTGATCATCCACATTGAGCTTGCCGAACGTCACCTTGCCGTGGTACGTCCCCGCCAGTTCCTCGATCACCGGTGCAATCATTCGGCAGGGCGAGCACCACGCCGCCCACATGTCCACCAGCGCCGGTGTTGACGACTTCGTCACCTGTTGATCAAAATTCTGATCCGTCAGTTCAACCACTTGCCCAGCCATCGATACTCCTTTGAATAGGTTCAACCACAGCGAAGCTCAGCAGCGACCAGCACTATTATAGCAAAAGTTGCCGGAGAAATTGCGAGGCCTCGACGTAGATGCCTGGGGATTTGCTTTCCCGAGGACCGGCGACGTTGAGGGTACGAATCCGATGCGCTGAGAGCCAGGCGCGCGCCACAACAGGGTCAGGGTGAGTCGCGAGATCGACAATCAGATGCGGTTTGTTGAGCTGCATCGCATCATCAATCGTTTGCGCCGTCCCGCCCGTCGCCGGCCCCATGGTTACGATCAAGGTTCCGTCGGCGTCACGGACATTCCACGTCGTGCGCTGCACATACTCCTCGGAGGGGGTTTCCGTGAGCGGATACTGTGAGGGCAACACCCCGTCTTCGGCTCTGCGTCCTTTGGGACACCAGCCGCCGCACGGCAGACCCAGCTCCAGCGCTACGTCGAGTGCGGCCCGATCCACCCCGGTTTGCCCGCCGGAGATGATTGTCGCTACGACCATCCGTCACAGCCGGTGTCGGCAGACGAAGGCGAGGGCATACAATCCGGCGACCAATCCCAGCAGCATCCGGATGCCGGTGATGAACGACAACGACTCCAGCAATCCCCCCACCACAGCCCCAAGCAGGTTCGAACCAAAGGCCGAGGCTGGGGTGGGCGTCCGTTGAAATGAGTTGATGAAGATCATCCCGGCAAACAACACGGGGAGATTCAGCAGACCGCCCGCCAGCACGACCCGGCCGATCTCCGGCAGGGTATTCAGGAGTCGGAGGGGAGTCAGGGCGACGAGCGCGATTGACAGGAACAGTCCGCCATACATCCAGCCAGGCCGGAGCCGCCAACGAGCGGCGATGCCGTTCGCCGCCAAGATCAGGAGCAGGATGGCCGACATGGTGATGGCGTTCACGATCCATGTGGAACCAAACACGAGCGCCGTCTTGCTGATGTTTTGAAACTCAAGCAAGAGAAAGGCGGCCCCGAGGAAGAAGAAGTGTCTATTCATAGTGCGGCCGGCCGGGATGAAGACGCGCCGGGCCATCACAAGGAGGAGGAGTAAGATCCCCGACACGCAGAGATGCAGTGTCGGAATCCGCTGACGTTCCAGATACAGGTACGGCCAGTCGTCGGTCGTGAGCTTCACCGGCCGCTGCCACTGCACCTGATGGCGTTCGATGAACTGTGTCAGGTCGGGATCGCGTTGAATCGCCTGGCGCAGCCGAGCCATGTCCCGACTCATCACGAACATCACCCCGCCTGGCCCAAACCACCCCTCACTGCGGACGGAACACGCGATCGGCTCCTCGCCAAAGACGCGCTGCAGCAATCCCCCCAATCGGGCCGCGATGAAGGGCCGTTCGACCTCAAAGATCACCGTCAGGACTCCGTCGTCGGTCAACAACCGCTTGGCCTCGTGGAAGCTTTCTTCCGTATAGACGTAGTGGTCCAGACGAGTGTTGTGATAACTGGAGGCCTGGGTATGGGCATCCAACAGTCCAAACGCCACCACGTCGTAGCGAGCCGACGCGCGCTTGAACACGGCGCGGGCATCCGCGATGATGACCGACACGCGTGGATCCGCATAGGGCGCCTCCGGGTGCAACCGTTGTCCGAGGCGAGCAATCCCCGGGTCGATCTCGACCGCCGTAACGTGACGCGCCCCATGGCGCAAGGCTCCCGCCGCGTCGTTGCCCCCACCGGCTCCCACGATAAGCACATCGTTCGGCAGACGGCCCAGAAACCGATACGGAAGATCGTACTGGCTGAATGCCCGCCTGAGGGGGTTGACGAAGATCGGCAATCCCTGAATACCTCGCCGGGAGAGATCCAGGAGGTTCATATAGCCGACATTATTGACGGAGACCGTGTAGGCACGATTCGTTCCCGCACGGGTCGGAACAACTTCCAGTTTCTGGTAGGGAGACCAGATGATGGTGGTCGGGGCGCGGCGGAACGTGAAGGCGAACGCCCCGACTGCGAACACCAACACCCCGAGACTGATCCGCTGAGTCGTGGTCGGGGTGATCAGAAGCGCGAGACCCGCCACGACCACCAGGAACCACATCCAGGGAGGCAACCAGAGCATGGACGCGGCGTTGAATGCCCAGATGCCGGCGAGGCTGGAGGCGATGTTGAGCGAATACGCGACGACCCGGTTGGGGCACGCCTCCAGCAACCCTCCGGTGACCCGGCCAAGCGGCACAAAGGCGATGAGGATCACACCAAAGATCAGGAGGACTGAGCCAAGGCCGATCGTCACGTCCATGAGCACGTGCGAGGTGGCATGCGGCTGCCAGATCACGAAGTCGGAGAATGCGCTCAACAGGAGGGGCGTATCACGCACCAGATGGCGCGGCACCCCATGGAGCGGAACGACAAGCGGCGTCGTCACCACGCCAATCAGCAACGCGAGACACAGATTGGTCAGGCTGAATGAAGCCTCACGACAGGCCATCGAGCACCCAAGACCCATGCCAAGAAAACACGCCAACAGCACGAGGTTGTTCACGTAGGCAAAGATCCGGATCTCCGTGGACACCCATCGGATTAAGGCGAGTTCGAGGAAGAGCGTGACGAAACTGACGAGGAAGAGACGAACTGACAGGCTCTTGGACAGGCGAGACATTACCGCCTAGCTGAACCGATGGTCAGGGTGAGGATGTTAACCAGCAGCTTCTCGTATTCCGTCACAACGGTGAGGGCATTGCGGGGCCTGGACCACCAGCGGATGGCTTCAAACGGATCGTAGGGAGTCGGGTACGAGAGCACTTCGACACCGTCGTGTTGAAACACGCGGCGAAAGATCATCTGGGCTCGACGCGAGGCGCTTTTCGAGGTGATGATGACGAGGCGTTTGGGCAGGCGACCGTTGAAGGCGTCGCGCACCTCGTAGGCTTCGCTGATGGTCCCATGCGCCGGTTTCGGCAAGACGACGATCTTGTCCTCCGGAATGCCCATCGATACCAAGATGCGCTGGGCCCATTGAGTGGTGGAGGGATTCACGAGGTTCGCACGGACGAGTTCATCAAAGATCTTGTCGGTGACCATTTCTCCCTCGACCTTCGTCACCGGCTCGGGAATGACCCAGATTTCCTCCACGAGTCCCTGGCGATACAAATCCCGCGCAGCAAATGCCCGTGAGGTCGGAAGGCCCGAGAGTACGACTGCCACCTCGGCATGGATCAGAGGATCAGTGACCACCAACCACGATCCGGCATGGGGGATGAAGAGACTGATGGCGAGAAGGAGGGCGACGATCAGTAACAGAAAGACGCGCCGCCACGTCAGTCGTCTCATCGTGTGTCGTGGTCAAGTTTGACGGGTGGCGCGGAGCGGAGGCCCCCGCTGCCCGCAGCCGACGACGCGCGATAGGCTGCGGCGCGGCGAGGACAGC
>JACQRA010000091.1 GCA_016206725.1 Candidatus Omnitrophota bacterium | reverse complement strand
TCCCACCACCTGCTGGGCTTCGCCGCCGTGAGCGGCGGTGGACGTTGCCGGCGAAGCGGTCGCTGCGGCAACGGCCACTCTTTTGGAGCAGCGACCGGCCTACGGCCAACCAGCAGGTGGTGGGATGAAACTGATTCGCGCGATCATTCGTCCGGAGCGAGAAGAATCTGTCGTCGATGCCTTGGAACAGGCAGGGATCGTGTCGCTGACCAAGATGGATGTTCTGGGCCGCGGCCAGCAGCGGGGTGTCCAGGTGGGGGCGACACTCTACGACGAGCTGCCGAAGGTACAACTGTTGATTGTCGTTGAGGAGGCCCAGGTGGAGGCGGCGGTGGCGGCCATCGAGACCGCGGCGAGGACCGGACAGCATGGCGACGGAAAGCTCTTCATCAGTCCGGTTGAAACCGCGTACACCATTCGGACCGGAGCGAAGGCGAGTTGATCCCACGCCCTGCGGCGGGCTGTCTATGACAGCCCCTGCAACTGGTGCGCGGGACAAGGAGGATTGCGATGGACCAATCGAGTTGTTGCAGTGCCACGCCGACGGCGTGGCAGCCGCAGGGCGTGGGATGACGCCATGACGGTGACGGTTCGGCTCTTCGCCATGTTGAAACACGTCGCAGGCTTTGAGCAGTGTCAGCTCGAGTTGCCCAACGGCGCCGACGGGCGTGCGGCTCGTCTGCACTTGGCGCAGCACGCGCCCATGCTCAGCGATCACCTCGAGTTCTGTCGCCTAGCGATCAACTTCGAATACCAGCCATGGGAGGTCTCGTTGCGCCATGGGGACGAACTGTGCCTGATTCCGCCCGTGAGCGGGGGATGACGTACTTGACCTGCGATCCGATTGTGGTGAACGACGCGCCTCGTGAGCGGCTTGATACAGATGCGGGCGCGTCAGTGGAGTTCCTCGGCATCGTGCGAGGGCATGAAGAGGGCCGTCCCCTTGCGTCCCTCGACTATGAGGCCTATGAACCCATGGCGCAACGCCTGCTGGCTCGGCTCATCGAAGACGCGAAGGAACGCTGGGCGCTCCACGAGGTGACGGTCGGTCATCGTCTTGGACGCGTGGCGGTGGGGGAGATTGCGGTGCTGATTCGGGTTCGAGCCGCCCATCGGCAAGAGGCGTTTGAGGCCTGCCGATTCCTGATTGATGCCATCAAGCAGGACGTTCCTATTTGGAAACGACCCATCCCATGCTGACGTATGAGCAGGCGCTGGAACGTCTCGTGAGCGCCATCCCCTCGCCACGCCTGACCAGCGCGCCGCTTGATCAGGCGCTGGGACTGGTGTTGGCGAAGCCGATCGTGGCGCCCCTCGACCTGCCGAGGTTTGACAACTCAGCGGTCGACGGTTACGCCCTCAACGTATCAGACACTTCGCAAGTGTCTGATACTTCTACGTTGAGGGTCATCGGACAATCCGAGGCCGGCCGACCATTTTCCGGCGTGGTGCGGGAGGGCGAAGCGATTCGCATCTTCACCGGCGCGCAGGTGCCGCAGGGCGCGAACGCCGTCGTCATGCAGGAAGATGTGGGGAGGTCTGATCATACCATCCGGGCGCACCGAGAAGTCCGCGTCGGTCAGCACATCCGTCGACAGGGCGAGGATCTTCGTCAAGGCGCCGAGGCGCTTCCAGCAGGGACCCGCCTTCGCCCGCAGGAGCTTGGACTGCTGGCTTCGTTGGGGTACCGTCGGGTGTCGGTCTATCAACCTCCCACGGCGGCTATTCTCTCCACAGGCGATGAGTTGCGATTGCCCGGTTCTCGGCTGAAATCCGGGCAGCTCTATGAAAGCAACAGCGTCGTGTTGCAGGGACTCGTGCGGCGCCTCGGCGCGCGTCCGATTCGCCTCGGCTGCGTGCGGGATACGCTGGGCGCCGCCGTCCGTGCGATCCGCCGCAGCCTGACCGCGGATCTCCTCCTGATTTCCGGTGGCGTGTCGGTCGGGGAGAAAGATTTCGTCCGACAGGCGGCGATGCGCTGCGGGGTGCAATCACTCCTCTGGCAAGTGGACATCAAACCGGGGATGCCGCTCTTCGTCGGACGCCGTCGCCGCACGCTGGTCTTCGGCTTGCCTGGCAATCCGGTGTCGGTCTTTGTCACGTTCGAGGAGTTTGTGAAACCGGTGATTGCGCGGCTCATGGGGCGACCGTGGCATGATGGCTATGTCACCCCCGCGACGTTGGCGAACGATGTGACGGTCTCACCGACACGCCGGACCCACTTCGTGCGCGTGCGATGCGTGAGGCAGGAGAGCCACCTGTCGGTTGAGCCGGTTCACCCCGCCCCGTGGGGCGGGGTGCAGGCCGAAGGATGGATTCGGCTGGATGCGACGCAAGGACCCTGGCGAGCCGGGACCCAGGTCCTCGTGAAAACAGCATGATGGCTGTCACTGGATTTATCTTAGCGGGAGGTCAGTCAAGCCGGATGGGCCGCGACAAGGCTTTACTGTCGGTCCCTCGCTGGCGCTCGGGATTCTCGGCGAGGGATCCCGAGGCAACTTGCCGAGGGATGGGTCAGTGGCTCTTGATTGAACTGGTCATTGAGCGACTCCGCCCACACGTGGAGCGGCTGGTGGTCATTGGCAACGCCTCGAACAGCGCGTCCTTTCGCGACCTCAAGGTGGATGCGGTGTTGACAGACTTGAAACCGAATTTCGGACCATTGATGGGCCTCTACACCGGACTCATGCACAGCGAGACCCCGCTGAATCTGTTTGTGCCCTGCGACATGCCGTGGGTTGAGGCGCAGGTGATCGAGCGTCTCCTCAATGCCTTGGAGCCGGGCATCGACATGGTCGCCAGTAGAGCCCCACGGGCAGGACCCGTCGACGAATGTGGGGCGATATCCCGAGCAACCCCGCCAGAGACGGGAGCGTTGAGGGATCGTGGCTCTGATGGTCGGGTGTATCCGTTTCCGCTGCTCTGTCACCTCAGTGCCTGTCGCATTATCGGTGCGCTGTTGGATCGCCGCGCGCTGTCGCTCTATGAGCTCCTGCATCAGCCGGGTTCTCGGTTGCTGACGATCAGTGAACCTGAGCTGTTGCGTGGCTTCACGAACGTGAACACCTTGGCCGATTACGTTCAGCTCTCCGATGAACTCACTGTCACATCTCGATCATAACGCCTGCCCGCCCCTCACGCACCTGGACAGGCGGGGCCGTGCACACATGGTCGACGTCAGTGAGAAAACTCCGACCGTACGCCGAGCAATAGTCGAGGGAGGTCTTCGTCTCTCACCAGAAGCATTTGACGCGATGCAACGGCAGACGCTCGGAAAGGGAGACCCCTTAACCGTGGCCAAGATCGCCGCCATCCAAGCCGCTAAACGGACTGCGGAGTTGATTCCACTCTGCCACCCATTGCCGATCGAGCATGTGAACGTGAGATTCGTATTGGAGCCGGCGATGCACACCGTCCAGATCGTCTGCGAGACGACCACGACGGCGAAAACCGGCGTCGAGATGGAAGCGTTTGTTGCGGTGTCGGTGGCAGCC
>JACQRA010000085.1 GCA_016206725.1 Candidatus Omnitrophota bacterium | reverse complement strand
GCCGGAGTGACCGGTGACGGAGCCTTCGGCGGGATGGCGGCGGGAGGCGGTGTCGGTTTCGGAGGCAGCGCAGGCGTTGGCGACCGAGCCGGTACCATCCTCGCTGGCGAGGAAGTGCCGCCAGCCGTTGGGATGGCGGCAGGGGTCGGTGTCAGTTTTGGAGGAGGCACGACACTCGGTCCTGTCGAGTGGTACCCACCCGTAGGGGACGGTGCCGGACGACTGAGCTGAGCGCCAGGCTTGCCCACCGTTAACGAAGCAGGCAGGATCAATTTTGGCGCTGTCATACTTGGAGCGGGAGGAGCCTTTGATGGCGCCGGCCCTGTTGGCGACCGAGCCCCGATGACGGTCGGGGCAACCGCTGGGATGGCGGCCGGAGGAGGCGGACTGGAAACCGTCGGAGATGGTGGTGGCGAGGCTGGCGCGACGGGCCCCGCTTGACCTTTCGGTTCGATAGGCGGGGCAGGCGGATCCGGCTGGCTGAGCCGTATCAGCAGCGCCGCAAGCCCGGCCTCATCCACGAAGATCATCTCGAGGGTGGCTTGACACTGTTTGCCCAACCACTCAAGCACGATTGCGGTAAATGGCTCATCGCTCGCCACCACCACATGACCGCTGGGATCTTCCTGAATCGGAACCACCCGATGCGTTCGACACAGCTCCAAGGGGAGCCGCCGAAGTACCGTCGAGTTAAGTGAGGCGGGGTCAACCGACTGCGCGAAACAGCCCAGTTGGGGGGCGAACCGCTTGCCGATGTCGGCGGAGCGGACAATCCCCAGCTTGGCCAAGACCACGCTGATCGGCTCACGAGTCTTGGCTTGTTCCTGTTTGGCCTGCTCGATCTGCGCGGGGGTGGCGATGCCCAACTCCACCACCCGCTGCACAATCGCTTCACTCTGATATATCGCCAACATCATTCTGCTCAATCACTCAATCACTCAATCACACGGTCTAGGCTGTCACATACACATAGTGTGCCTGACGACGAGAATGATTGACAACCCGATGCCACGCGCCTGCAGGGATGAAGACCGCCCGACCGGCCGAGAGGCTGATCGAGCGCCGTCGGTCGCGCATCTGAAGCGACACGGCTCCTCGAATAACCAGAATGAGTTCCTCTCGATCATCGGTGGAATGCCAGCCGATCTCCTGCCCGGGTGATAAGCGAACCGACCGACTCTTCAAGCGTCGCGCGCTGGGGGGAATCAGCCGGCCAGGTTGTCGGTAGGAGCGTTGCGTCACGCTCGCCATGAGGCTTGAGTGTTGACGACGTGCGCCAGATACCCGGCGCCAAAGCCGTTGTCAATGTTGACAACGGCCACTCCCGGAACGCAACTGTTGAGCATGGTCAAGAGCGGCCCGATGCCGGAGAAGCTCGCCCCATAGCCGATACTCGTCGGCACGGCGATGACCGGACAGCGCGCCAGTCCCGCCACCACGCTCGCCAGTGCGCCTTCCATGCCCGCGACGACAATGATCGCTCGAGCTCGCTGGATGAGCGAGAAAGCGCTCAGCACGCGATGGATGCCGGCGACCCCCACGTCATACAGACGCACCGTGCGACTGCCCAACACCTGGACGGTGCGCGCGGCTTCTTCTGCGATCGGCCCATCGGCGGTGCCGCCGCTTGTCACCAACACCAACCCGCGCGGCGAGATCCGCTTGCCCGGCGGGATCCAAAAGCCGAAGCGCGCAGTCGCATCGTAGCGCACAACAGGGATGCGTTGCTGCAGCTGCCGCGCGATCGAAGAATCCAAACGGGTCAAGAGGAGAAGCTCTCTGGCCGCGATCATCCGCCGGGTGAGTGCCACCAGTTGAGCGACGGTCTTGCCTTCACACAAGATCGCTTCAGGCAACCCGCGTCGCAGGCGGCGGTGCGTATCAAGACGGGCAAAGGAGATCGGCTCAATCGGGAGCCGTTTGAGATGATGGACGACGTCGGCAATGGTGCGCCGTCCGTGACGCACCTCCCTGAGCCAGCGTCGCAATTGACCTTCGCTCACCATTGAAGGGGTCTAAGAAGACGCGACGAGATAGACGGTCACGGCAATGAGGAGGACGCTTGAGAAAATGTAGAAATCGTAGAAGTAGAGGAACTCGCGCACCCGATGGCGGACGCCTTCAGTGAGAGGCATCGTGATCAAGCCCGAGGCTCCTGCGAGCGTTCCCTTCGGATCTGACGGTCCAGGCGTCGCAAGGCGAAGAGGGTCACCAGCATGATGACCGTGGCGGCTACCGCCGCAAAGATGAAACCGCTGCCCACCGCCAGGCCCAACCCTGCCACCGCCCAAAGACCGGCGGCGGTGGTGAGGCCTCGCACCGACGCCCGGTCATGAAGAATCGTGCCGGCGCCGAGAAACCCGATGCCGCTCACCACTTGGGCCGCCATCCGCGTGGGGTCGATGTCAACCGTTCCCTGCATCGCCTCTTTGAGGTGGAGGCCGGTCAGCATGATGAGACACGAGCCTAAGCCCACCAGGATGTGGGTGCGAAGTCCCGCCGCCCGTCCATGTCGCTCGCGCTCGTACCCAATGCAACCGGCGAGCACCGCGATCAGCAGCAACCGTTGCACAATGACTAGTTCGGACATCGTCTTTTAAAGAGGGGACACAAACAGGTTTTCGAAATTGTTTGTGTCCCCACTTTAGTTGAGTTGGGAGTTGGTGTAGATCGCCATATTGAGCGGTGAGCGCTGGCCGCGACGAAGGGAGGCGAACGCCAGGCCGGCGATCATCGCCCCATTATCCACGCAGAGCTCACGCGGAGGAAAGACCACCTGCAATTTGCCTGATTGGCCTTCCTGTGTGAGCCGCTCACGCAGACGGCGGTTCGCTGCAACGCCTCCGCCAACCACGAGGCGTTTGACGCCGGTGCGCTGGCAGGCCCGGAGCGTCTTGGAGACGAGGATATCAACGGCCGCCTCTTGGAAACTCGCCGCCACATCGGCTGCAAAACCATGTCCAGAATTTTGGATTTGACATTCCGCATTCCGCATTCCGCATTCCGCATTGTGTTTATTCACATATCGGTAGACGTCGGTTTTCAGGCCGCTGAAGCTGAAATCACACCCGTCCTTGGCGGTACTGCGGGTGAAGGCCACGGCATCCCGCCGGCCCTCGTCGGAGAGGCGGTCAATCACCGGGCCGCCGGGGTAGCCCAGCCCTAAGAGTTTGGCGACTTTATCAAACGACTCCCCGACCGCGTCGTCCTTGGTTTCGCCGAGCACCTCAAAGCGCTGCTCAGGATGGACGATGCACAAGAGCGTATGTCCGCCCGAGACGACGAGGCCGACGTAGGGCGGCTCACAATCGTCGGCCGTCATCTCGCCAGCGTAGAGGTGCGCGGTGAGATGATCGACACCGATGAGGGGACGATCAAGGGCGAGTGCTAATCCCTTGGCAAACGCGACCCCGACCAACAACGCGCCCGGAAGGCCGGGGCCTTGGGTGACGGCGATGGCATCCACCTGCTCAAGCGAGCAGTGAGCGTGGGTGAGTGATTCCGCAAGAACCTGCCAGATCACCTCGACGTGAACGCGCGAGGCGATCTCCGGCACCACCCCTCCATACGGCCGGTGAGCGTCTTGACTGGAGGCGATGATGTTCGAGAGGACGCGACGTCCGTCTTCGACGACGCCAATCGCCGTCTCGTCACATGACGTCTCGATACCGAGAATGCGCACCATGACAATCGGGGACACAAACACATTGGCAATGTGTTTGTGTCCCCCTAATCGGCGGCGGCCTGTGTGGTTTCGCGCGGCTTCAAGGAGGATTGATACACCTTGATGCCTTTCAAGAGATCAATCGCCCTGGCCAGTTGAGTATCCCGTTTCACGT
>JACQRA010000087.1 GCA_016206725.1 Candidatus Omnitrophota bacterium | reverse complement strand
GTGAGGGACGATCAACACAGTTGGTACAGGAGCCGAGGGGGCAGGCTCAGGCTGCTGGTTCAGAAGCTGTGTGACGAGTGTCCGAAGAGTGGCGGGATCGTCCGGATAAAACGAGCCGGCCGCCTGCGCCTCCCTGACCTCCGCCCCCACCACGGAAGGCAGCAGGCAGTAGGCAGTAGGCAGAAGGAAGAGCAGGAATAACGAGCCACGAGATACGAAATACGAGATACGAAATACGTTCTTCATCGGTGTGGTCCGCGTGCTCCCAAGACGATGAGGGGATGATGCCGCGCCACCTCCACTTTCAGCCGATCGCCAAATCGCAACGGATGTCTCACGTGCGGCCCGTCAATAAACGCCGCGCCCTCGCGCATCAGCCACGTCACCTCAACGGCGGCACTCAGTGGGAGGATGCCACCTGTCAGGTGGTAGCGATGCAGTCGTCCCTCGTACAACTCGCGTGGGCGGTACTGGAACCGCTTCGCGTCCCACGCCAATCGCCTGCCGCCCGCTGCAAGGATCGCGCTGCTGGAGCCGGCGGCTGTCGCGACCCACAAGCCGGAGCTTTTCTGGTCTTCGCGGCGAACGCCGATCTTCAGATGATAGCGGCTCATCGTGGCGGGATTGTCGTGCGCGATCAAGACGTCGTTGAGCACAAAAGGCTTGAGGAGCCGCCCGTTGAGCTTCACCTGCAGCCGTGTCAGCGCAAGGCCGTCCAGCCGACCTTCGATGGCGTGGCGCAGGATGCTGCTCACGGTCCGGCGCGTCGCCGCGCAGAAGACCGCTTCGCTTCGGCTGGGATCGGAATTGACGCCGACGACGGGAGTCCCGTCAACCAGATGGGAGGCTTGCAACAACGTCCCGTCGCCCCCCACCGAGACGACCAGGTCATAACGAGTGGCGGATCGCAGCTCTTCGCGATAGACCACATCGAACCGCATGCCTAAATCCCGCACGGCCCGGATGACCGCCTCCAACGTGCGTTGGTGAACCTGGTGCGCGGCCAACAGATCGCGCGCCTCCTGATGATGCGCCCGAAGGAGACAGCGCAGGCGCCGATCGCGGCGCTCGACCACGTGGAGTTGGTAGGCGCTTTTCTTGTACACGACCAGCACTCGAGAGGGATCTGTTGACATGGCGGAACTAGTATACTATGCTTTCTGACGAGATGGCCAAAGAAGAAGGCGTCGAAGTCGAAGGAACCATTGTCGAACGTCTGCGCAATTCCCGCTTCCGCGTGAAAATCCCCGGCGATCATCTGGTCTTGGCGTATCTCTCCGGCAAGATGCGTCACCACGCCATCCGCATCCTGGAGGGCGACACGGTCCGCTTGCTCCTCTCCCCCTACGATCTCACCCAGGGGCGCATCGTCTACCGGGTGAAGTAGTCTCACGTAGCGTTTAATAATTTTTGTTGCTTTTTGATAATAAAGTTGCTATAGTTTGCCAACTAAAAAGGAGGGTGTCCATGACCAAACGGTTAGGGGTATGGGCAGTGGTCCTCGCGTTGGTGGCAGCACCGACCGCAGCGTTCGCGGCAAGCCCGTGGGCGTCAGAGGCCACCTATGTTGGCAAGGCGAAGGGCAAGTTCGTCTACGGCCTGAAGAACGGCCTGCTCGGCTGGACCGAGATCTTCAGCGAACCGGCGGAAGCCATCCAAGGGGGTGGCAACTTCTTCGTCGGCATCGGTGAGGGACTCTTCAATGGTGTCGGGCAGACGGTCGGCGGGGCGTTGCACCTGGCCACCTTCCCGATTCCACAGATCGACGTTCCCCTTCCGGAAGGCGGGACCTCACTCCTTCAATAAGTCCTGATCGTTCGCGGCAAGACCGGGCCCTTGACATCCTCGATGTCAGGGGCCTTTTTTATTGGAGGAGTGTATGCGCTCGAAGCGCGCCAGGAGACTGTACGCGCAGGGCACCACGAGCAGCGTCAGGAGGGTGGAGAGGATGACGCCGCCGATCACCGCCACCGCCATGGGGATGCGGGTCTCGGCACCCGGCCCGATCGCCAGCGCCGGCGGCAGGGCGGCTGCCACCGTTGAGATCGACGTCATGAGGATCGGACGCAGCCGAATCGGCGAGGCCTCGAGGACCGCCTCACGGAGTGGGCGTCCCTGCTCACGAAGTTGATTCGTAAAATCCACCAGCAGAATCGAGTTTTTCTTCACGATCCCCATCAGGAGGATGATCCCAATGAAGCTGTAGATGTTGAGCGACTGCCGCGCCATCCACAGCGCGACGAGCGCGCCGGAGAAACTGAACGGCAGCGCCAACAACACGACGGCCGGATGGAGGTAACTGTTGTACTGCGACGCCAACACCATGTACGCGACCAGAATGCCGAGCACGAGCGCGAAGAGCAGACTTTGGAACGATTCCCTGAACGTCTGCGTGCTGCCGCCGAAGACGACGCGGTAACCGACCGGTAACGCCTCTTTGGCGATCCGCTCGACTTCTTGCAAGGCCGCCGCCTGGGATTTCCCCGGCGCCACATTGGCGAAGAGGCCGATGGCGCGCTCGCGGTTGCGGCGCGTGATGGTCAAGAACGCCGGCCGCTCGGTGATCGTGACCACGTCCTTGAGCTGGACCAGCTCGCCATGCTGGTTCCAGACCCACAACCGCGCAATATCCCCGGCCTCGGTACGCTGTGTCGGAATCAGTCGAACCCGCACGTCGTAGCGCCGGCCGCCCCGCGTGTACTTGCCCACCCGTTCCCCACCGACGAGCGCGTTGATCGTGTGGCCGATCGTTTCAATGCTCACACCGCGCTCCGACGCCTTCCGCCGATCAGGCCGCACGCGAACCTCCGGCACGCCGGTGAGATAGTCGGTATCCACGTCCACCATGAAGGGGCTGTCGGCCATCCGTCGCTCGATGGCTTGCGAGACCTCCGCCAGCGTGTCCCAATCGGGCCCGCGAACCGTCAACTCGATGGGAAAACCTCGCTGCGCCGAGAAGCCGCCAAGGCTCAGATCCTGGATGGACGCTTTCGTCTCAGGAATGGTGTTGAGCTCTTTCCGGAAGAGGCTCATCAGCTCCCGCTGAGACAGCGGATGGCGATTGGGGGGAACCACCGGGCGCTCGCGAGGCGGCTTGAACGTCACGAACAGCATGCCGGTATTCACTTCCCCTCCCCCGAAGCCGCCGATCGCCCCGAAATAACGCCGCACCTCCGGGCGGCTCATCGCAAACGCTTCCGCCTGTTTGAAGCGCTCGTCGGTGAATTCGATCGAGGAGCCGACCGGCGTTTGCAGCCGCACGAGGAACATGCTCTGATCTTGCGGCGGGACGAACTCCTTGCGCAGCACCGGGACCAATACCAACGATCCTCCGAACACCGCCGCGGAGACTGCAATCACCCTGGTGCGATGATCGAGCGCCCACCCCAGGGCGCTCCGATAGGCGATGGCAAGAGCCCGGAAGCCGCCTTCCACGGCTTGGCCGAGGCGGGTCCGTCGCGCGCCGATCCTCAAGAACTGCGAGCAGCGCATGGGGGCAAGGGTGAGGGCCTCCAGCAGTGAGAGCGCCACGGCAATGGAGATGGTCATCCCGAATTCGAAAAAGAATTTTCCGATGATGCCGGACATGAACGCCACGGGCAGAAAGATCGCGATGATGGCCAGGGTGGCTGCCAGCGCCGCCGAGGTAATCTGGCGCGCGCCGACGAGGGC
>JACQRA010000086.1 GCA_016206725.1 Candidatus Omnitrophota bacterium | reverse complement strand
GCACCTGGGATCCACGACACCGCAACACCTGCGTCGATCGCCTTGCGGACCAGGAGCCAGCCGGGGTCCGAGATCAACGGTGTCCCGCCATCGGAGACCAGCGCGATCGACCGGCCGGACTTCAATTGCTCAATGAGCTGCGGTGTTTTCTGCCGCTCGTTATGGTCGTGGAGGCTCGTGAGCGGTTTAGTGATGCCGTAATGCGTCAAGAGCTTGCCGGTCTGCCTCGTATCCTCGCACGCAATCACATCGACGCTCTTGAGCGTCTCCACCGCCCTCGCCGAGAGGTCTTTCAAATTCCCAATCGGCGTCCCAACGAGGTACAAGGTTCCACTCAAGGCTACTCCACGGTCACGCTTTTGGCGAGGTTGAGGGCTGGCGAAGTCCCGAGCGAGACCTGAGCTTGCCGAGGGACGAGTCGAGGGATCGATGTCGCCACCGCATCGTCATTCGACAGTCACGCTCTTTGCTAAGTTGGGAGGTTGGTCTATATCGCACTTGTTCAACTTCGCGATGTGGTAGGCCAAGAGTTGCAGTGGCACGGCGACGATGACCGGTGAGAATAGCTCTTCGGTTTTCGGCACGGCGATCAGCGCGTCCGCGTGGCGCCTGATCGTCTTGTTGCCTTCCGAGGCGATGACGATGCACTCGCCTTTTCGCGCGCGGACTTCCTCGATGTTCGAGATGACTTTCTCATACACCGGCGAATCGGTGGCGAGAAAGACAACCGGCCAGCCCTTGCGGATGAGCGAAATCGGCCCGTGCTTCATCTCACCGGCGGCGTAGCCTTCCGCGTGAATCGTCGGACAAATCTCTTTGAGCTTCAAGGCCCCTTCCATCGCGCTGGGGAAGTTGTACCGTCGTCCGAGGTAGTAGAAGTCGCGCGCCGACGCATACCGCCTGGCGATCAGCTTGATGGCACGTTCCGTCGAGAGCGCCTTCTCGATCAGCTCCGGCAGCCGACACAATCCCTCGGCCAGCTCTTGCCACCGCTTTGGATCGAGCGCGCCGTGCGATTTGGCTAAGTACAGCGTCAAGAGATAGAGCGCGGTGAGTTGCGACGTATAGGCCTTGGTGGAGGCCACGGCAATTTCCGGCCCAGCGTGCGTGTAGATCACCGCGTCGGATTCCCGCGCAATGGAAGAGCCCATGACGTTACAAATTGAGAGAATTTTGGCGCCCTGTGATTTCGCCAATCGGACTCCCGCCAATGTATCCGCGGTCTCACCGGATTGGGTGATCGCCAGCACCGTCGTGTTGGGATCCACCGGAATGCCGCGATACCGAAACTCACTCGCCAAATCAACGTCAACCGGAATCTTGGCGAACTCTTCGAGCATATACTCGCCGACCATGCCCGCGTGATAGGCCGTGCCGCAGGCCAAAATCACGATACGCTCATCGGGACTGAGACGATTCAGCAACGTCGTGGTGCGCCGATCAAAGGTGATCTGGGGAGCCGTTGAGGCGAGCCGATTGAATAAGGTTTGCTCAACCGCGTTGGGCTGTTCGTGGATTTCCTTCAGCATGAAATGGTCGTAGCCTTCTTTCTGGGCTGAGGCCAGGTTCCACGTCACCTGCGAAGGCTTGCGCTTGATGGGTTTGCCCTCAAGCGTCATGATCTGAACGCCTGAGGAGGACATCTCGATCACTTCTTGATCGTTGAGGTAGATGACCCGACGGGTCTTGGCCAACACGGCCGGCACATCGCTGGCAAGAAACATCTCGCCCTTGCCCACCCCGACGATCAGCGGACTGCCGCACCGCGCCCCATACACATGGTTGGGGTCGCTGGTGGCCACCAGCGCAAGCGCGTAGGAACCCCTCAGTTCTTGCAGGGCTTTACGGAACGCCTCGCCCAGCGAAAGCCTCTTAGCATGTTCCTCGACCAAGTGGGCGATCACTTCGGTGTCTGTCTGTGATTGGAACCGATGCCCCTGAGAGAGGAGCTTCGCTTTCAGCTCCGCGTAGTTCTCGATGATCCCGTTGTGCACGAGCGCAAGTTGCCCGCGGCAATCCACATGCGGATGGGCGTTAATGTCTGAGGGGACGCCGTGGGTCGCCCAGCGGCAATGTGAAATGCCCACATGTCCGTCAAGCGACTGATGTTGAAGTGTGGCGCGAAGGTCCTTTACCTTGCCGGCCCGCTTGTACACACGAATCCCATTTCCATTCAGCACCGCGATGCCGGCAGAGTCATACCCACGATACTCCAAGCGACTGAGCCCGTCGAGCAACGTCTCGACCACAGGGGGTTTCCCGATGTAACCGATAATTCCGCACATTATGATTTCCTGTAGACGATATCGCCGTTGACGAGGGTCATGGAGACACGAAACTGATCGTCGAAGACGACGAGGTCGGCGATCTTGCCGACTTCAATCGAGCCACGGCGTTTCTCTTCTCCGATGGCTCGCGCAGGATTGAGGCTGGCCATCCGAACCGCCTCAGGCAACGAGACGCGCCCGAAGGCCACCGCGTTCTGCACCGCTTGCATCATCGTCAGCTTGCTGCCAGCCATCGTCCCGCTTTGCAATCGGTACGTCCCGCCAACCAGCTTGGCTCCCCACTCTTCATGATGGTGACGGATCGAATCGGTTGTCAGAATGACCCGCTCGGCCCCTTTGCATTTGACGAGCAGCCGAAACGCATAGGGATCGATGTGGACGCCGTCGAGAATCGCCATCGCCGACACCCGATCATTCGTCAGCGCCTCGCCCACGAGGCCTGGATCGCGATGGTGAAACGCCCGCATGCCGTTGAAGGCGTGCGTCACGAGATGTGCGCCCAATTCCACCGCTTGTTGTGCCAACGCAGCGCTGGCATCGGTATGCCCCAGCGACACGGCGATGCCGCGGCGCGCGAAACGATCCACTGTTTCAAGGCCGCCGGGCATCTCCGGCGCAAGGGTGAGCAGCCGCAGCTTGCCATCCGCATGTTCAAGCAACTGATGAAGCTCTCGCCTGGTCGGAGGACGCAGCCACCGACTGGCGAGCGCCCCGGCCCTCAGCGGATTGAGAAACGGCCCCTCAAGATGGAGGCCCAGGCACGCCGCCCCGCGACACTGCGCCTGTTGCTGCTCGATCTGAAGCAGCCGACCGATCAATCCTTGCGGGGACTCAGGACCGACGGCATGGAGAAACGCCGTCGTGCCGGTTTTGGCTTCCTGGGCCGATACCCGCTTGGGTTCGCCCCAGACATGCAAGTCGATCAGCCCCGGCGCGACGTACTGTCCCTTGACGTTGAGGCGCTTGCCGCCTCTGACCGAGGCGCTGCGCCGCACCTCAACGATCCGACCGTCACGAATAGCGACGCTGCCCTGTGCAAGCCGCGACGGTGTGACCACCGTCCCGCCGACCAGCCACGTTATCCCGCTCGACATTTATTGAAGTGGCCGCGCCAGCGAAGCGAGCGTGTCCCCAGGGGGAATCGAACCCCCGCCGACAGCTCGAAAGGCTGTTGTCCTAGCCGTTAGACGATGGGGACAACAAAAGCCGGCGCGGCCACTTATGTTCATGATCAATGACTGTTCAAACGTCTCTCCCTGGTGTCCCCGGCGGGGTGTCCTCGCCACTAGACGACGGGGACGGAGTTATTTTTTTCGTTTGACCTTCGACGAAGCCTTTGCCTTGGCCGCTGGCGCCTTTGGTTTCGCAACCGCTTTCGGCGGCTTGGGCTGTGGCGCGGGCGCTTCTTCGGTCTTCGGAGTCTCTGCTTCAGGAGCTGCTTGTGCGGGCGTCTCGAGCGTTTTGTCGACCTCTTCTTCGTCATGTGGGGCCACGCGGGCGATGGAGGCGACGACGTCCTTGCCCTTGATGTTGATCAGCCGCACGCCCTGCGCGGCGCGGCCGGTCGAGCGCACATCTTTCACCGCGCAGCGCACCATCATGCCTTCCTGGGAGATCAGCATGATCTCATCGCGATCCGTCACCATCTTGGCGCCGACCACCTCGCCGTTTTTCTTCGTCACGCTGATGTTGATGATGCCTTTGCCCCCGCGGCTCTGCACCCGATACTCCTCCGTCGGGGTGCGCTTGCTGAAACCCAGGCGCGTCACGGTCAGCAGCGTGCCCTTCGGATCGATGATCGCCATCGACACGACCTCATCGGCCTTGCCCAGCCGAATGCCACGCACGCCTCTCGCCGAGCGGCCCACCTCGCGCAGCTGCTCCTCCGGGAACCGGATCGCCTTGCCTTGCGTCGTGATCAGCGACAGCTCCTGCTTGGGGCTGACGATCCTCGCCTCGATGAGCTCATCGCCCGAATCCAGCGTGATGGCGATGATGCCCGCCTTGCGCGGGTTGGAGTAGGCTTCCAGCTTGGTTTTTTTGACGGTGCCCTGCCGGGTGGCCATCACTAGGAATTGGTTCGGATCGAACGCCTTGACCGATACGTAGGCGCGCACCTCCTCATCCTTCTGCAGCGAGATGAGGTTGATCAGCGCGGTGCCGCGCGCGTAGCGGCTGGCCTGCGGCACCTCATGCACCTTGAGCCAGTAGCAGCGGCCTTGATTGGTGAAGAACATCAGCGTCTCGTGCGTCGAGGCGACGAACAGGTCTTGCGCAAAGTCCTCCTCGCTCGACTCCACCGCCGTCACCCCCACCCCGCCCCGGCGCTGTTTGCGGTAGGCCGACACCGGCAGGCGCTTGATGTAGCCTCGGTGGCTGATCGTGATGACAACGTCCTCTTCCGCGATGAGGTCTTCGATCTTCAGGTCCTGAATCTCTCCGACGATTTCCGTCCGCCGCTCATCGCTGTATTTGGTCTTGATCTCCTGCAGTTCTTCTTTGATCAGCTCAAGGATTTTGCGCTCGCTCTTGAGCAATGCCTCGTAGTACGCGATTTTCTTGATGAGCTCAAGATATTCCGCCTCAAGCTTGTCGCGCTCCAGCGCAGTGAGGCGCTGCAATTGCATTTCCAAAATGGCCTGCGCTTGCCGTTCGCTGAAGTCGAATTTCTTGACGAGCGCCTCCCTCGCCTCCTGCGGGCTCTTGGATTGCCTGATCGTCTTGATGATGGCATCGAGATGCGACAAGGCTTTCTTCAAGCCTTCCAGGATATGCGCCCGCTCCTGGGCTTTGGCCAACTCGAACTTCGTCCGACGGATGACCACGTCCTTGCGATGGTCAATGAAGACTTGCAGGAGTTGCTTCAGTCCCAGCACGCGAGGCCGGCCATCCACCAGTGCCAGCATGATGACGCCGAAGGTTGTCTCCATCTGCGTGTGCTTGTAGAGCTGATTCAGGACGACCTGGTCGTTCGCGTCGCGCTTCAACTCGATGACGACGCGCATGCCGTCCTTATCCGACTCATCGCGCAGATCGGAGATGCCTTCGATGTCCTTCCCTTGAACCAGCTTGGCGATGGCCTCGATGAGGTTCGCTTTGTTGACCTGGTAGGGCAGCTCCGTGATGACGATCGCCTGACGGTTGCCCTTGAGCTGCTCGGTTTGAATCTTGGCGCGGACCCGAAGGCTTCCGCGG
>JACQRA010000083.1 GCA_016206725.1 Candidatus Omnitrophota bacterium | reverse complement strand
CTGAAAGACGGCGACATCGTCAAGACGTTTGACGGCACTGCGGTCAAGAACGCCGGTGAATTAGTTGACCTTGTTGGGCGCACCAAGGTGGGCCGCAAGATTGAGGTGGTCATCCTCCGAGAAGGTAAGACCAAAACCTTCTCGGTTGAAGTGGGGGAGCGACCGGTTGATGTTGAACTGGCCGGTGGTGCCACGGAAGCCTGGCGAGGTCTCAAGGTGGCTGATCTGACTCCGCCAGTCGCGGAACAGTTTCAGCTTACTCCTGAGACCCAGGGGGTGATCGTCGCTGAGGTGACCCCTGACAGCCCCTCCGGCGAGGCGCATCTGTCGCCCGGCGATGTGAGCAACGAGATCAACCGGCAGCGTGTGGCCTCGGTCAGCGAGTATCGCGCGGCGGTCGCCAACATCCCGGCAAACGCGAGCGCCTTGGTGCGAACCAACCGAGGCTATGTCGTCATTAAGCCGTCCCGCTAGGGACATCGACCCTACGGGTGGGTACCACCGCTGGCTGCGCCTGGCACGACGGTATCTTCGTTTCGGAACTCGCTCTCGAGTCCAACTGCGCAGCTACCTCTCGAATCGCAACGCTCCTGAATCCGTGATCACGGAAATCGTGGAAGCGTGCTCGCGGGAAGGATTGGTTGATGATCGCGTGGCCGCGAAGCTGTGGGCGGAGACGCTGGTGGATCGGGGCTATGCGCTCTCGGCGATTCGCGCGCAACTGAGTGAACGAGGATTTGATGACTCAACCGTTGAACACGCTCTCAAGACACTCCGAGCGAGTGAAGGAGATGAACAACGCGCTCGGGCGATGGTGGCAACGCTTCGAAAGACCTCATCCCTACGGGCTCGCAACGCACGCGCATCCGTGTCCCGCCGGTTGGCTCGACGCGGCTTCGACCCCGAGTTGATTAACCGCCTCCTCGCCCATGACGAGTAACGAGCTACGGGAGCGGTTTCTGGCTTTCTTCAAGGCCAAGGATCATCCGGTCATCCCCAGCGATTCCTTGATCCCAAGCGGCGATCCCACGGTCTTGTTCACCTCCGCCGGCATGAACCAGTTCAAGGATTATTTCCTGGGCAAGCGCACCGATTTGAAGCGCGCGGCCTCGTGCCAGAAGTGTCTGCGCACCGGCGACCTGGAGAAGGTCGGCAAGACGCCGAGCCATCACTCGTTCTTTGAAATGTTGGGCAATTTTTCGTTCGGCGATTATTTTAAGCGCGAGGCGATTACGTGGGGCTGGGAGTTTTTGACCGGCCTGTTGCCGGAGAAGAAACTGTGGGTGAGCATTTACGAGGAGGATGACGACGCCTTCGCGCTGTGGCGGAAAATCGGACTGCCCGAATCGCGGATCAAGCGGTTCGGCCAAGCCGACAACTTCTGGCCGGCGAACGCGCCGACGGAAGGCCCCAATGGCCCGTGCGGACCGTGCTCGGAAATCTACTACGATCCCGATGGCAAGGTGCAGGGGTCGAAGTCAGTGGAGGTGTGGAACCTCGTCTTCACGCAGTATGACCGGCAGCCGGATGGCACGTTGAAACCGTTGCCGAAACCGAACATCGACACCGGCATGGGCCTCGAGCGCCTGGCCGCCGTGGTCCAAGGTGTTGAGACTGATTACGAAACGGATTTGTTCCAACCAATCATTGACACGGTGAGTCGTTTCGCGCGCGCAAAGAAGGTGAATCTTGGAAATCCAACGGTGATGGCTGCGCAACGAACTGTTGCGGATCATATTCGGGCGATCGTTTTTCTTGTCAGTGAAGGATTAATCCCGTCCAACGAAAAGCAAGGGTATGTACTGCGAATGTTGATTCGACGAACTTCAATGCGGATGCAAGAAGCGCTCGACATTGGATTTTATAGGAATGATCTTGTAAGTGCAGCGCTCGATCTCGCCACATCAGTTGAGATGGCCATGGGGCAGTCACCCTATGCCCCTGGGTTGTTCGCTAAGCACGAAGTTGTTCGACAAGTATTGTCGAAAGAAATTATGCAATTTCAAGGGACGGTAAGAACGGCCGTTGATCGTCTAGGTACGCTCATTGCTCGCGTTCGACAAGCCAATCAAACTGTTATTCCAGGAAAAGAAGCCTTTGAGCTCTACGACACTTATGGACTACCATTTGAGTTGACTCAAGATTTAGCGAGTGAGCGCGGACTTACCGTGGATCGTACAGGGTTCGACGCGGCGCGACAGCAACAACAGGAACGCTCGCGCGCGGGGAGCCAGTTTGGGGGCGACGTGTTTATTGCGCCGACCCTCAAGCTCAGCGATGACGTCAAGCCGGAGTTCATCGGATATCAAGCGCTCCAGGCCGAAGCGCGGGTCAAGGGAATTTGGCACAACAACCAGTGGATTCAACAGGCGAAGACAGGCGAGGAAGTCGGCATCGTGCTTGACCGCTCGCCCTTCTATGGTGAATCCGGCGGTCAGATCGGCGATCAAGGCCTGATTGAAAGTCCCAAAGGCGCAGCCGAAATCCTCGATACCAAATGGGTGGATGAGCTGCTGGTGCATCGCGCGCGGGTCAAGCAGGGCACGGTGTCTGTCAACGATCCGGTTCGGACGACGGTGGATGCCGAGCGACGCCTAAAAGTTGCTCGCAGCCATACCGCCGCCCACGTGCTGCACTGGGCGCTTCGCACGGTGTTGGGACCGGAGACGGTACAAGCCGGTTCTCTGGTCGAGCTCGAGCGGGTTCGCTTTGATTTTTCGTCCCTCAGCGGCTTGCACGAAGAGCAGCAGGCGAAGGTGGAACAGCTGGTCAACGAGCGGGCGCGGTGCGCTGACGATGTGAAGACGACGACCATGGGCTTGGAGGATGCCAAGCACATGGGAGCGCTCGCACTCTTTGGAGAGAAGTATGGCCGCCAGGTCCGTGTGGTCTCGATCGGCGACTATTCAAAAGAATTGTGCGGCGGAACGCATCTGAGCCATACCGGTCTGATGGGTTCGTTTCGCATCGTGGCGGAGAGCTCGATTGCGGCAGGGACGCGGCGCATCGAGGCGTTGGTTGGTGAGGCGGCACAAGCTCGTCAGCACCAGGAACAGCGCCTCCTTGCTGAGGCCGCTCGACGTCTGAGCCGACCGCCTCAGGAACTCCTTGGAGGTCTTGAGGAGTTGCTGTCACAATTAAAGCGCTCAGAGCAACAACGCAAGGCGGTGCAAGCGGAGCTCGCCACGGTTGAGGCCAAGCGGCTGACCGCCGAGGCCAAACAGATTCAGGGGGTTGCCTTCATCGCCGCCAACGTGAAGCAGGCGGACCGTGAGGTGTTGGCCGTCATGGCGGATGCGCTGCGCCATTCCCTCAAAGGCGACGGGGTTGTGGTGCTCGCCGCGTCGGAGGGAGGCTCGAAGGTCTCGTTGGTCGTGGCGGTGACGGGCGCGTTGGTGAAGCACCTCTCTGCGGGAGAGTTGTTGAAAGCCGTGGCTCCGCTCGTGCAGGGCAGCGGGGGCGGCCGGCCGGAGTTTGCGCAGGGAGGCGGAAAAGATCCGTCAAAAATCCCTGATGTCTTCAAGCGAGCCGAGGAGATCGTGCGTCAGACGCTCAGGACATGAAAATCATTTCAACGAGTGGAAAAACTTGGCAGCAGCTCTGCGCTCGGCAGCTCTGCCGCAAGCGTCGCGTTGAAGAACGAGCGCAGACGATCATCGAGGATGTGCGCTTGCACGGTGATGACGCGGTGCTGCGATATACACGACGGTTCGACCGAGTCCGCTTGAAGCCCAAGCAGCTTCGGGTGACTGAAGCCGAAACCTCCGGGGCCTTTCAGCACATCGATCCGAATCTGGTGCTCCATCTGAAGACGGCGATCCAAAATGTGCAGGCGTTCTACAGCAAATCACGCTTGAAGCCCATCCGCCTGGTCCATGACGATGGCGTGCTGTTGGCGGATAAGTTTGACCCGCTGGAGCGGGTGGGGATTTACATCCCCGGAGGCACCGCCAGCCTGGTCTCAACGGTCTACATGACGGTGATTCCGGCTCGCCAAGCCGGGGTCAAGGAGATCGTGCTGGCCACTCCTCCTCGGCCTGACGGGCGTGTTGATCCGAACATCTTAGTCATCGCCAGCCTCCTGCGGGTGGATGAAATCTACAAGATGGGCGGAGCCCAGGCCATCGCGGCGATGGCGCTCGGGACCAAGACCGTTCGAAAGGTTGATAAGGTTGCGGGACCCGGCAATCCCTACGTCGTGGAGGCGAAGCGCCAACTCTTCGGGTTCGTGGACGTGGATACGATTGCCGGACCCTCGGAGATTGCCATCATCGCCAACCGTCACTCCAATCCTCACTATGTGATGGCCGATCTGATGGGTGAAACAGAGCATGTCGGTGGGGTGGGGTTTCTCATTACGACCTCCAAAGCGCTGGCCAGGATGGCCAAGAAACAAGTCCCTGGAGGGTATTGCATCGTCGTGAAGAATCTTGACGAGGCCGCCGAGGTCGCGAATCGGCTCGCCCCTGAGCACTTGGAAATCATGGTCAACTCACCCAAGAAGTTGCTCAAGCGCATTCGCACCGCCGGGGCGATTTTTTTGGGGCCGTACTCACCGGTGACCGTGGGAGACTACATCGCGGGACCGAGTCACGTCTTGCCGACGGGAGGATCGGCCAGAACGTTTTCAGGGCTCGGGGTGGATGATTTCATCCGCAAGACGCACATCATCGCCTACTCGAAAAGCGCGCTCGAAAAGGTTCGAGAGCCGATTGAACGCCTGACCGCGTTGGAAGGGCTTCCACGCCACTATGACGCGGTGAAAATCCGCTTAACCTAAGAGATCACACATGCGACGCGCAACAGTCAAACGAACCAGTCGTGAGACGACGATCACCGTGACGGTCAATCTTGACGGCAGCGGCAAGACCGCGGTCCGAACCGGCATCCCGTTTTTGGATCACATGGTGACGTTGTTCGGCACGCACGGGTTGATCGATCTCTCGGTGAGGGCCGTCGGCGATCTAGATGTTGATCTCCACCACACCAATGAAGACGTCGGCCTCGTCATGGGCCAGGCGGTTACCAAGGCGTTGGGCGATGGCCGAGGCATTCAGCGCTTTGGATGGGCGTATGTGCCGATGGAGGAGGCCCTCGTCCGGGTGGTGCTCGATTATTCAGGGCGCCCCAAACTCATCGTGAGGGATCAACGCGCGCCGCGCAATGCGCTGCGCGGTTCCGGCACGGCGTATCAGTGGGAAGATTTTGAGCATTGGCTGGAGTCGTTCGTGCGCTCTGCCAAGTTCACCGTCCACATCGACATCTTCTCAGGCCGTGATTTTCATCACACCTGTGAAGCCATCGTGAAAGCCTTTGGTCGGGCCATTCGACAAGCCATCCAGCGGGATGCGGGTCGACGTGGAATCCCTTCATCCAAAGGCCTGCTCTGACCCCGTCTTCGATGATTGCCATCGTGGACTACGGCATGGGGAATCTGCGCAGCGTGTCCAAGGCTTTGGAGCATCTCGGTGCCACGGCGCAGGTGACGGGTGATCCTCACACCATCCAACGCGCCGACAAGCTGATCCTGCCCGGGGTCGGCGCATTTCCCGCCGCGATGCGAGAGCTGCAGGCTCGTGGATTGGTCGAGCCCATCAAGGAAGCGATCGCCGGAGGGAAGCCCTATCTGGGGATTTGTCTCGGGCTTCAATTGCTCTTTGAGCACAGCGAGGAAGGTAACGGCGCGAACGGTCTCGGCATCTTGTCCGGCGTTGTCAGGCGCTTTTCGTTTGAACATTCCGCATTCCGCATTCCGCATTCCGCATTGAAAATCCCTCACATGGGATGGAACCAGGTAGCCAGGAAGCAGGGAGCAGGGAGCAGGGAGCAGGGAGACTGTCCGCTGCTGCAGGGGATTCCGGAGGGGAGT
>JACQRA010000081.1 GCA_016206725.1 Candidatus Omnitrophota bacterium | reverse complement strand
GTGCAAGATCGGGATCATGCCCGGATACATCCACAAGCCTGGGACGATCGGCGTGTTATCGCGCAGCGGGACGTTGACCTACGATGCGGTGTACCAATTGACTCAAGCGGGCTTAGGCCAGTCCACCTGTATTGGCATCGGGGGCGATCCGGTGCTGGGGACGAGCTTTGTGAATCTCTTGGCACTCTTTCAAGCCGATCAAGGGACTGAGGCGATCGTGCTGATTGGAGAAATCGGCGGGACTGAAGAAGAGGAGGCTGCGGCCTTCATCAAGGCGAAGATGACGAAGCCCGTCTTCGCGTTCATCGCCGGCCGCATGGCGCCGAAGGAAAAGCGGATGGGCCACGCCGGGGCCATTGTCGCGGGTGGAAAGGGAACCGCCCTCGAGAAAATCGACACCCTTCGCGCCGCCGGTGTGACTGTCATCGACAGCCCCGCCGCAATCGGGCGCACCATCGCCGCCTCGCTCCATCGGACAGCTCATGCGAGCCAGCGGGGAGGGGTCAGGTGAGACCGACATCTCGGAGGCCGAGCCCCGTCGATTGGCGGGGACCTCAGCTGGCGAGCCTGGCCGGACTGTGGTACGCTAGGAGAAGGAAGGAGGAACCACGATGAGAGAACGCGTTGAGCAAGTGATCAATCGGATTCGTCCGGCCGTCCAGATGGACGGGGGAGACATCGAGTTGGTAGATGTGAAGGACGGGATTGTGAAATTACGGCTGGTCGGCTCCTGCCACGGCTGCCCGTCAGCCATGATGACGCTGAAGGCGGGCATCGAACGGGCGATTCAGTCGGAAGTGCCGGAAATCAAAGCCGTGGAAGCCGTCGAAGAGTAACTTACTTACCGGCGAGGCGCTCGAGCTCCTCCACGTGTTCCTGGCTGTCTTGGAGGACGTGCTCGATCCCCTCGTAGAGGATGACCTCATCGTGGGGGATCAGATTGAGGAGCTTGCGGTAGAAGTCCACCGTGTCTTTCTCGTACTTCAAGTTGATCTTCACCGCCTGCAGGGAATCCTTGTGTATCTGAATCGTTCCCACCTTCGTCGTCGGCGTTCCACCCAAGGCGACGATCCGATTGCGCAGGATCTCGGCATGCTCCGTCTCGTCTGAGGCGATTTCCTTAAACCGCGCCATCAACCCTTCCGCATACGGCCCCTTCGTGATCGCCGCCTGGGTCAGGTATTGAATCTGGCTGGCGTACTCCATCTCCAATCCTTCGTTCATCAGCTTGATCAATTTTGCCGTCTCAAGCATTGCAACCTCCTTGTTCGTGGGCTTACTATAACACGCAAAATATCCCTTGACAACCAATCCGTAGAAACCTATAGTATTTTCTCTATTTGAGACTCAGTCTCAAGTACGTTCAAAACAGCCCATGAAGCGGTTTATCGAAGTCGAACAACAACTGAAGGCGCGAGGCGTGCGGCTGACCGATCAGCGACGGCTGGTCGTACGGCGGACGGTGGCCTACCTGCACTTTACCGCGGAGGAGCTCGTCAAGGACGTGCGGGGGATTGATGCCTCGGTGGCGCGCGGCACGATCTATCGAACGCTCGCGTTGATGCACGAAGCCGGGGTCGTTGAGAAACACGACTTCCGCTACGGGCCGCCCAACTACGAAGTGACCTTCGGCAATGCGCACCACGATCATCTGATGTGCGTGCAGTGCGGCGAGATCATCGAGTTCCAAGAGCCGAGGTGGGAGCGCCTGCAAGACGAGGTCGTCAAGCGCTACGGCTATCAGTTGTTGTCCCACACGCACAAGCTCTACGGCCTCTGTGCGGCGTGCCAGCGCAGGCCGGTGAAACACGTCGAGCATCCGCCGCATCTGCACGTCGAGGAAGTCGTCGCGTAATGATGGTTGCCGAACAGCCATCTGCCGAGGTGATGGGGAAGATCGTCGAAGCGATCCGAGGCGTTCGCTTCGGGTCTGTTCAGATTGTGATCCATGATTCACAGGTCGTCCAGATCGAGAAGGCGGAAAAGATTCGATTTGGCGTGTCATCGACTCGGACCGACCGGACATCCGGAGGCCCCCAGCAATTACCAGAGGGGAGGATGTCATGAACCGGTTGGTCGTATGGAGTGTTGTGGGTATCGTCGCGATGCCGGCCGCGTGGGCTGAAGAAGGGAAGTCATCCGAGAAACCTCGGTTGGAAGAGGTGGTCGTCTCGGCCGAACAGCTTGAAGGGCCGTTTCTACCCGATGTTGTCGGCGCCGCCATCCACGCGGGCAAGAAAACCTCGGTGATCGATCTTCAGGCGATTCCCACCATTGTCAATAACAACTACCGCCAGGCGTTGGCCAAAACGCCGAGCTTGTTGTTGAGCGAGGAGACCACACCGCTCTTCAGCGTCGGCTACCGAGGATTGGAGCCGCACCGCGCGCAATTCACCCAGGTGTTGAAAGACGGCATCCCCATTCATGCCGAGATGTTCGGCTACCCGGAGTCCTACTACACCCCACCCCTCCAGAGCATCGATCACGTGGATTTCGTGCATGGCGGTGCGGCGCTCATGTACGGGCCGCAGCCAGGCGGCGCGCTGAATTTCATCACCAAGGAACCGGCGACCGACACCCCACTCGCCGCCTACACTGAGAATAGTTTTGGCGATGACCAGTTGTTCTCCACCTACACCGCGGTCACAGGCACCCTACCGTCCATCGGCTACCGGGCCTATTTCCACGAACGAGAGGGCAACGGTTTTCGAGTTGGCAACAGCGACTTTGAGGTCATTGGGAGCGGACTCAAGGTGGCGGTGCCGCTGGCGAACGACGCCAAGCTGACGATGACCTATGACGAGTACCACGAAGAACATGGAGAGCCTGGCGGTTTGACGAAAGCGGTGGCTGACAGCGAAGGGCGGGACAACACCACGCGTAATCACGACCGCTTCCGCCTGGAGCGCTACTACGGGACGCTGCGCTACGAGCAGCCTGTCGGAGAAGAGGGACAGGCGGAATTCCGGATGTTTGGCGGCCACTACCGACGCTACAGCAAGCGGCAGGACGGTAACGTGTTTGGCGGCGCCCCCACCGGCTCGACCATGTCCATTGAGGAGCAGGACTTCTATACCTTCGGCATGGAGCCGAGGTTTCGCTACACCTACGATGGCTTCGGTGGGCAGGACCAGACGTTGACCGCCGGCGTGCTGAGTTACTTTTCCGAATCGCCTCGGGAAGACCAGCAGGGCACAACACTTGGAGCGGACAGCGGCACGCTCCAAAACCGCAGCATCCGGCAGATGCAGTACCTCTCATTGTTTGCGGAACATCTGTTCCGATTCGATAAGCTGTCGCTCACGCCCGGCGTGCGTTTGGAGCACATCTGGCAGGACATCAACGAGTTGGATAACGCCAGCAAACATGCGCGGGGAACGAAGTTTGGCGACGCGGAGGAGTTCGATTTCGTGCCGCTCTTCGGCGTCGGGGCGACCTATGACGTCACCCCTGAGACGAGGCTCTATGCCAATTTTTCTCAAGGCTACCGCCCCAAGATTTTCACGCAGGCGGTGCCGACCGGTGCCGCCAACGTCGTCAACAACGATCTGGAGGAAGGCAAGAGTTGGATGGTGGACGTGGGGCTTCGCGGCAAACTGGCCGGGGCGGTGTCGTGGGACACCAGCCTCTTCGTCATGCGCTTCGAAGACCAGATCGGCAGCTCCGGCAACACCATCGAGAACGTCGGCGATGCCCGGCACGTGGGGCTTGAGTTCGCGACCGAGGCGGATATCACGGCCCTCTACGACCGCGCGCACGGCACGGCCCTGCGTGATCGGGTGGGTTCCAT
>JACQRA010000080.1 GCA_016206725.1 Candidatus Omnitrophota bacterium | reverse complement strand
TCAATCTCATCAATGAAGATGATGGCCCCTCGGCCAATCTGCTTCGCCGCCCGTTTCGCGTGCTCGAAGAGATCGCGGACTCTGGCCGCGCCGACGCCGACGTACATCTCGACGAAATCCGACCCGCTGATATTAAAGAACGGGACGTTGGCTTCACCCGCCACGGCCTTGGCCAGGAGCGTTTTCCCCGTTCCCGGTAGCCCGATGAGCAGCACCCCTTTGGGAATCTTGCCGCCTAATCGCTGGAACCGTTTGGGATCTTTCAAGAATTCGATGATTTCCCGAAGCTCTTCCTTCGCTTCGTCAATGCCGGCGACGTCATCAAAGGTGATCCGCGTCTGTGACTCCGGCACGACCAGCCTCGCGCGGCTTTTTCCAAAGGCGAGGAGCCGGCCTCCCCCCTGGGCGGAGCGCATCAGAAACCACATCATCCCCAGAAACATGATCGGCCAAAACAGCGCGCCGATGATCGCCATGAGGGGCGTTTGCGAGGGCTGGACATCGAACACCGGCACATTGGTTCGGAGCAACTCGAAGAGGCGGTCGTCCGGATGGGCCACATAGACCGAGAAGCTCTGTCCATCCTGCAGTTGCCCCATGATCCGATCATCAAGCAACCTCGCTTCAGTGATCTCCTTAGTGGTAGGGTTAGCCTGGAGCATGGTGAAGAACTCACTGTACGTCAGCCGCCGATGCCATTGGGAGGTGTAGTAGGACAGCGTGCGCAGCATGGCGAACATCCCCAGGCCGATGAGCAGCATGACAAGAAAACGGGGTCGATTGGGTCGCGCGATGGTTGACATGGGTTTAGGTTCTCTTTCTTAGTAGTATATCGTGATTCGTCGACGAGGGCAATGGCTTGAGACGAACGATGACGTGGTCCTTCGTCCGTTGAAGCTGCACCGATCCCGGAAGGTCCAGCACCGTCCCGACCGGCCGCTCGGTCACGAGCCGTTGCGCTTCCAGCCAGTGCCGAAATTCGAAGCCGGTGAGATCGCCTTGCAGATGCTGAATCGCCAGCCGAAGCAGAGCTCGCTGGATGGCTTCGGGTTGACGAACGAAGGGCTCCTTCCGAATGAGCAGCGATGAGCCGTGCGATTTCACCAACCGTCTCCAGGTGCGAGCAGCCGAGCGCTGGATATACCCGCCATCCACCTGACACTGCTCAGCCAATTGGCAGCAGAGCGTTTTGATCTGGAGGTTGTAGTCGCGTTCCAATAACGGAACGAGCTGAGCGCGAATGCGATTGCGTAAAAAGGACGGGTCCTGGTTCGTCGCATCCTCGCAATAGCTTAGGTGGTGGTCCTGCAGATAGGCCATGATCTCGTCCCGTCGAATCCTCAGCAAGGGTCGAATCACGACGAGATCCCCGAGACGTCTTGTCTGCGGAATCCCCGTTAAGCCGGTGAGCCCCGCGCCGCGGATCAACCGCATCAGGACGGTTTCCGCTTGGTCATCCGCCGTATGCCCAAGGACGAGCCGCTGCGCGCCATGGCGTTGGGCTGTCTCGCGAAACGCTTGGTAGCGAACTCGCCGCGCCGCGTCTTCCAGCGACCATCCCCGCCCTGCGGTCTCTTGGCGGACATTTCGAGTGACGATCTCCACCGGCAGCCCGAGTTGTTTGGCGAACTGCGAGACGCCTTCGGCATCCACAGCGGAGGTGGAACGGAGTTGATGATCCACGTGCACGAGCAGCAACTCGATCTGGAGGGAAGAACTGATCGTCGAGAGCACGTGCGCCAACGCGACAGAGTCCGGCCCGCCTGAGATCCCGACCAGGACGCGATCGCCTGGAGCGACGAGGCGATCTGAGCGGATAACCTTCACGACGCGATCAACCAACGAGGAGGAGTTCAACGAGGGAGCCCTTACAGCTTGCCGAGACGTTTCATGGCCGCCTCCAACACCCGGCGGACATCCCGGTGTCGCTCGCGCTTCCATCGCACGGTAATCGCCTCGCGGGCCTGAGCCGTCTCAATCCGGCTGACGACATCGATGGCCGCCATCCGCACATCAGGCTGGCGATCACGGAGGGCTTTGATGAGCGATGGAATGGGCTGAGCGTCTTGGGCTAGAAACGGCTCGAGCGCCAGGATGGCTTGGAGACGCACTGAGGGACTTCGATCTTTCGTGAGTCGCTCCATCAGGGTCGGGACCGACTGAGGCCCTTCGATGGCTGCGAGCGCCCTGACGCTCAGTGCTCTCAATTCCGCCTGGCGATGCGCCAGATAGTGACGAATCACCGAGGCGGTTTCCGGTTCTCGCAACGCCTCAAGTTGGAGAAACGCTTGACGACGCAGATACGGGTCGTCGATCTCGATCTGATCAATCAGGCGCTGCGCTTCCGAACTGATGGCGGCGGAACAAGTAGGTAGTAGGAAGTAGGTAGTAGGTAGCAAGAAGAACAGAGACAGCGAGCCTCGAGATACGAGATACGAGATACGAGATACCTTCATACGACTTTCATACGACCTTCACGCGTGTGGAGCGACGGCGCAGGTATTCCCCGCGGACAATCGCGTTGCACTTATCGAGCTGCCGCTCAATCTCTTTGAACGCCCGTCGGATCGTCACCCCGGCCTCGCGATCTTCTTCATGGGCCGCCACCACATGTCGAGGGACATGGCAGGCCAGCGACGTTCGATAGAGGGTGTGCGTTCCGTTCTCCTCAAACACGGCATGGACCGACACGGCATCCGGGGCGAAATGGGCCACTTTCTCTTCGAGGTGATCCATGAGGTCTTCGATGAGACGACGGACGTGGTCTTTGGGCCCGACGTGCTTGAGCTCGATAAACCGCTTCATGAGGCAGGGCGTGGGATCATTTAAGGTAGGGTTACTGGATCGTGATGCACGTCCGCCCACTGCGGGTCCCATCAGCCGAGAGGACCGAACAGGCTCCGCATGAGTCGTGATTGTTCGCGCTGGAACACGGGATGAACACCGATTCGCCCGGCGCCAATGGACAGGCGCATTTTTTGGTATCGGCCTCGACGAGGCACTCCGTCGTCATGCGCTGCATCAGATCGCCGGGCAGAACACTCAGCAATCCGCCCACAAGTGCCACGCCGACAAGCCAATGCCGCCGACTCTGTTGTCGCCTTGAGAGGAGAGGGCTCATGTCTCGCATAAGTATGCCCGATGGCTTCAGTCGGCGTCAAGCGTTGATGCGGTGAATGAGTTCAAGCAGCCGGCCGTAATCCCGCCGGTTGAAATCAAAGATCAGACGGGGAAGATGTCGTAGTTCAGGTTCATCCGATTCGTCAGGCAAGGCTGAACCCTGACTGAACGCGCCCGAAGAGAGGAGATCCCGAAATTCCCGCCCCAGGCGCGAGACAACCTGAGCTGAGAGACGACGGCGAAGGCGAAGGACGAGACGATCTCCCACGTAGCGCAACGAGTGGTAGACCGAGTAGAAGCGCAGGATGACCTCTGCGGCTTCTTTCGCCGAACGGACCACGGTATAGATCGCTCGCTCGCTGGCTGAGACCATGCCCTGATGAATGAGCTGTTCATCGAAAAACCGCAGGAGCGGCTCCCAGAATGGTTCCTTCGGAGATTCGACGAAGACGATCGGTCGCGGATCGGATTTGCCGGTTTGGACAAGGGTGAGCGATTCAAACCCCTCATCTAACGTGCCGAAACCGCCGGGGAATAGCGCCGTCGCATGCGACTCTTTCAAGAAGAGGAGTTTTCGGGTGAAGAAGTACTTGCAATGAATCAGCTTTTGGTCCTTGGCAATGACCGGATTGGCTTCCTGCTCAAAGGGGAGTCGAATATTCAATCCGAAGCTGGCCGTTCGGCCGGCCCCCTCATGGCCCGCCTTCATAATCCCGCTGGCGGCTCCGGTAATGACCATCCATCCCGCTTTAGCCATGCGCTGACCGAACTCGCGCGCTTCGTCATACGATGGATGACGACGCGTCACGCGGGAAGAGCCGAACGTGGCGACTTTCCGAACGTGCCGATAGGGACGGAACACCCGGAAGGCATATCGGAGCTCTTTCAAGGCCGTGTTGAGAATCTTGAGATCCCCGGTCGCCGCATGATCCAAGCCCAGACGATAGACGGCTGCCATCATCTCGGTCAGCAATCGTCGATCAAGCTCATCGCCGACTTGAGCCACCAGTTCGGTCATCGTCTTATCAATCATGGGATTTCCCGACGTATACGGCATTATCGGTGTAATCTGTGGGGTCGTTTTCTGTGTCTCTGTGTCATCTGTGTCTTACCATCCCTGCCCTTGAGCCAGGGCTAAGAACTCCGAGAGATCCGCCACCAGCGCATCCGGCTTCGCGGCCACCAGGTCTTCGTGATCTTGGAACCCATGAGCCAGGATGACCGTGAACACCCCGGCGTTGCGGCCGGTCTCCACATCAATGAGACTATCGCCGACCATCAAGACGTCTGACGGCGCGCACCGCATCCGTGTCGTCAGCTGGCGGATGGCGGTCGGATCAGGTTTTTTGGGATACGCCCCACCCGTGGCGATGATGGAGGCAAAATACCGCTCTACGCCAAGCCCCTCAAGGAGCTGTTTCGCAAATGGATCAGGCTTATTGGTGATCACCACCTGGGTTCGACCGCGGAAATATTGCAGCGTCTCAACGGCCGAAGGATAGAGCCGGCTATGATCCAGCAGATGCCGGCCGTAGTATTCGCCAAACAACCGTGTGCCCTGCTCCACCAGCGCCTCATCGGCCGTCTTCAGCGCTCGTCGAACCAGATCATGGAGCCCTTTGCCGACACATTGCCGAATCTCCTCAGGGGGGAGTCCGTTTCCCGTCAAGGTCGTCAGCATCGCGTTGGTCGCCTCCGCGATATCTTCGGCGGTATCGACCAGTGTCCCGTCAAGATCGTAGATGATCAGTTGCTTCATGGAAGCAGGGTCCGAACCTGCTTCATGATGTCTTCGATCCGACAGGGCTTTTCAAGAAACGCATCGGCACCGCAGTCTTTACAGGCCTGTGCATCAACCAGGTCACCTTTCGCCGTCATGATGATGATCGGGATTTGTTGATACAGTTGGTCGCGTTTGAGCGCCACACAGACTTTGATGCCACTCAGCTTCGGCATCATAAGGTCGAGGATCAGCAGATCCGGACGGCCGGTTCTGACTTTCACCAGCGCGTCTTCCCCATCCATCGCCGTCAGGACCTCAAACCCCTCGGCTTCGAGTTGCCGGCCGACCGTCTGGACGATGAGCGGCTCGTCATCCACAAGGAGAATCCGTCGTCGCGGTGGTGTCATCGTCGTGTCATAAAGGAAATATGGCGGCGACTGGGCTCGAACCAGTGACCCGCGGCTTATGAGTCCGCTGCTCTACCCACTGAGCTACGCCGCCTTCCAAGCTATCTCTTCTGCCATGGCGTGGTTGGCGCCGCCGGACTGATACCCGTCGCGAGCGACGCCCACCGAATGAAACCCCAGCTGCCCATACGCTTCGACGACGCGCTCACGTAGCGCCACGTCATCGAAGCGAACGACTTCGTTTTTCCCCACCTCAATGCGAGCATGCGCCCCGAGATGGCGTACGCGGACTTGACGAAATCCGAGCGACCGCAGCAACGCCTCGGCCTGCTCAACCTGAGCCAGTTTTTCTTCCGTCACGTCCATGCCATGCGGAAGGCGAGAGGAGAGGCACGCATTCTGCGGCCGATCCCAATTCGACAATCCCAACCGACGGGCCGCCTCGCGAATTTCCCATTTGGTCAACCCGACTTCCTGCAAGGGGGCCCGCACACCACAGTCCTCAGCCGCCTCCTGACCAGGGCGATCCGACCGCACATCGTCCCCGATGGCTCCATAGAGGATGACCGCCATCTGACGCGCAACCGCCTCACGCTGCAGCGCGTCGAAGAGCGTATGCTTGCACACATAGCAGCGGCTCGAGGTATTCAGGCGATACGCGGGGTTCTCGACCTCGTCGGTGCGGATCACCACGTGCTGGAGATTCAACTGTTGCGCCACACGGCACGCCTCATCCAAATCGGCCCGTGCCAATGAAGGAGAATCCGCCGTGACCGCGACGACGTTGACAGGACCCAACGCATCCTGAGCAAGCCGGGCTAACAGCGTTGAATCCACCCCTCCCGAATACGCCACCATCACCCGCCCAAACGAACGAAGGAGCGTTTTGACGTGTTCAAGTTTTTCTGTCAACGCTTCACGCTTCACGGTTCACTCTCCGCCTTTGGCGGAGCAATCCATCCCCCACCCAATACCACATCGTCCTGATAGAACACCGCCGCCTGACCCGGGGCGATCGCCGGCTGCGGCTCGTCAAACGTGATCTCGGCAGATGACGCGTCGATCGGCATCACCGTTGCGGCTGCCGCGTCATGCCGAGAACGGATTTTGACCTCAGCGCGCAGCGCCAAGACCGGAGGGGCAACCGACACCCAGTTGACTCGTTCGACACGGCAGCGGCGAGACAGCACGTCCTCCTTGGTCCCAATCACCAAGCGGTTCTGCGTCCGATCCATCGCGACCACATACATGGGAACCCCGCACGCCACCCCAAGTCCCTCCCGTTGACCGATGGTATAGCCTATCAGGCCGCGGTGGGTCCCTCGCACGCGACCCTGGGTATCCACGATAGGGCCCGGTTCTTGGTCAACGCGAAGCTCGTTGCGCAGGAATCCGTTCTTATTCCCGTCCCGCACGAAACAGATGTCTTGGCTGTCCGGTTTGTCCGCCGTGGGAAACCCCAGTTGACGCGCAAGCTCCCGCACTTTCGGTTTCGTCAATTCGCCGAGTGGAAATTTTGCTTTTGCCAGTTGTTCCTGACGGAGATTGAACAACACGTACGACTGATCCTTGGAGGCGTCCTGTGCACGGCGCAACCGAATGCGACCGCCGACTCCATCACGGTCAAGGCGCGCGTAGTGTCCCGTCGCGACGGCGTCGACCCCCAAGGCCTCCGTCTGTTCCATCAACGCGCCGAACTTGATCTGGTCATTACACGCAATGCAGGGATTGGGTGTCAAGCCGTTGGCGTACTCGTTGACGAAATAGGTGATCACCCGCTCACGGAAGGTCTCAACAAGTTCAAGCGTTTCATGGTGGATGCCCAAGCGATTCGCCACCGCCTTCGCATCCAAGGCATCCCGGACGGAGCAGCACAGCCTTGTCCCGCTTGAGACGCAGACATCTTTGCCCCACAACTGCAAGGTCATGCCGATGACCTCGTAGCCTTGTTGGTGGAGGAGGGCGGCGGCGACAGAGCTATCCACCCCTCCGCTCATGGCGACAATCACGCGTTGGGCCATCGTTTACCCTTCACTGGAGGCAGGAACCGGTTGAGGCACGTGCTCGTCATACAATGACAAGAGATACTCCGCCAAATCGTACAGCTCGGGCTCGGAAATCCGTTCTTTCCATGACGGCATGTACGATGGCGAGCGAGGTCGTGAAGGATCGCGTCGTGGGACGGGTTGGCGGCCCTCTCGGATGAGCTGTTTCAGGCTGTCTCGATCGTAATACATTTTCACATAGACGAGTGAGGGCTCCTCTTCCCCCAATTGGGCGTTCCAGTTTTTCCGTCCCCCCAGGCCACCCTCACCGTGGCAGCCCGCGCATCCATATGTGTTGAAGACGGCACGACCCCGTTCGATGCTCGTGGCATACACCGGCGGAACTGCCGGTTTGGCCGGCACGACGTACTTGGCCGGCAGCGACTCGCCGGTCAAACTGAGCATGTAGACCGTCAAGGCTCGCGCCTGTTCACCGGTCAAGCCGAAATTCGGCATGAAGGTCGGATAAATCTCTTCCTCCCCCGGCGGCAATTCAGTTGTACGAAACCCTGGCGTCACGCGTCGAGGCGCTGCGAAGTGCTCCTCGATCCATTGCGGGAGCGTGTGACGGCCTCCGATGAAGGTGAAGTCGAGCAACTGCCAGGGTTTGTCCCCGATGTCAGAGAGGTCAATGGACACCGTTTGTCCGAACCCATGCACGGCGTGACACCCCGCGCACCCGTAGCGATTATAGAGTTGAACCCCTTCTGCCAGCAAGGGGACATGCGCTTCAATGGCCTTGAGGTCTCCATGGCACTTGCCGCAGGAAGCCTGGACGAGCGGGCCTCGCAGCAGCGGCTGTTCCCAGTGCTTGACTTCCCCATGCGCAGCCTTGACCTCAGTCGCCAGACCTTGTCCTCCGTGGCAGACCGTACACCCAAATTGCTCCGGCGGATGCCAGGTGAGGTAGTCGCCAGGGTGCGTGGTAAACGGCTCTTCGGCCAGGGCCAGGTGAGGTTTGTCAATCGCCACGTGACACGTGGTACAGCGATCCACCCGTGTGAGCGATTTGACCTGAATCTGCTGGATGCCCGTCGGTACGCCGCGCCGTTCATCTTGACTGAGCGATCTGAGGAAGCGGCGCTGATAACCGGTCCATTCACGAGTCAGGTCAATGGCGAAGGAGATAGCGAATAATAGCACAAGGCACGCGCTCAGGCCGACAAATGCTAACCGTTTCATGATGGTCTCAAATATTAAAGTTAAAGGCCGGGAAGCTCAGCACATACTTGATCCCAAAGAGCAGCCGCAGCACAATTTTTCCTAACACCCCCGTCATCAACAACAGCAGCCCTATGACGATCGCGTACTTGACGGGGCCCAACTCCTCATAGAGGCGATCTTTCAATTTTGAAAAAGCGACACCGATCGCGCCAAGCACCGTCCCCACCGCGACGATCATGAGGCTCATGATTCCAAATCCGGCGGTTTGGCCCATCAACGGCACGAAGATGGCGAGTGACATCACCAGGCCTAAGCCGATGTGCAACACGCCGGAGAGCCGCGACGGCGCTGCCGGTCCGAATCGTGCGGCCAGATGCACCTTGACCGTCTGAGGGAATGGAAGGCCTTGGAGAACATACCCCAGCAGCAATAGCCCCCCCCAGAGATTCGGGAGATTCTTGAGCGTGATCTTCGTGATGTGTCGGTGCGACCACATCTGCCCCGGCCAGTACCACT
>JACQRA010000084.1 GCA_016206725.1 Candidatus Omnitrophota bacterium | reverse complement strand
CTGACGGCGTGAGTCTTCTTCGCACGTGTGCCGATGGCCAACTGCTCAAATGGACCGCCTCGACGAGCAGTTGGGGTTGCGCGGCCGATACGTATACCGACACCAACAGCGGCGGGACCGTGACCTCGATCACCGCCGGCACCGGCTTATCGGGCGGGACGATTATCGGCAGCGGAACGATCAGTCTCGATGCGCCGGTCAGCGTCGCCAACGGAGGCACCGGCGCGACGACCGCCAGCGGAGCGCGCGCCAACCTGATCAACTGTCTGCCGATCGGCAGCTCGGATGGCGAAGACCAAAACAATGACTTTGAACTCGTGTGGCCGGTTCCGGTGGCAGGGAGTCTGAGCCAGTTCAGGGTCGCCGTTGGCAGGGCTCCCGGATCAGGAAAGTCCTGGAGTGTGACGGTCAGCGGTGGGAGCGCCAACCTCTCCTGTACGATTTCGGGCACCGCGACGAGCTGCACGGCCACCGGCACAGCGGCGTTTTCCGCAGGCAACCTCCTCACCGTCCAGTTCACGAAGAGCGGCGGAGGGATCAGCAGCACGAAAGGCAGCGGCTGGAGCGCCTGCTTCATTCCTGATTGATCTCCCTGCGCTTGACAACGGCTTAAAATATGTTAGGATTGCATAAAATGGACACGACACCGGGGCCAACGCAAGGAGCGAAGGATACCCCCAGCTCCGCTGAAGCTTCGCAGAGGCCTCTCCGAAACTCAGAGAGCGAAGGAGGGAACATGAGACGACTCATCTTGTGGGGCACTGCGATCGTGGTGATTGGTGGAGTCGCAGTGTGGGCGTTGCAAGCGCAGGAACAGCAAGCGAATCCTCCGGCGCAACCGGCAGCGACCACTCAAACGCCAGTCGCCCCGGCAGGACCCGAAACCGTGGCCTTTACCTTTACCGATGAGACCCAGATGCAGCAGTTCGCCCAAGTCTGGGGCCAGCGCCAAGGGGTGCTGACCCGCATGGCGGTGCTCCAAGCGTACTGGAATCAAGAGCAATCCGGTCTGACCCAACTGAATCAGGAGCTGTTGTCCAAATACAACCTGGATGTGAACAAGAACTACACCCTCGATACCGACCGCAAAGCCCTCGTTGAACAACCCCTTACCCCCGAGCAAATCGCGGCACAGACGGCAGGAGCGACTCCGGCCACTGATCAGCCTGCGACTCCGTAGTAAAATCGGGGACACAAACCATTTTTGAGAACGTGTTTTGTGTCCCCGATTTTTCTTGCCCTTGACGTTTTCGCGACCGATCAGGCATACTTGAGTCACAAGTTGGACTCAGGGAGCCCTCAGCCCTACTGACAAAGTGCCACACCCGTCGGGAGACGGGGCCGGAAAGCCACAGGTCCAGAACGGACGGCTGGGTTGCCAAAGGGGGATGACGTGAAGACAGGGGATGACCTAACTTCGGTTCGAGGAGTTAGGTTTTTTATTTGGCACGATTGTGCCCTTTTTGGGACAGATCGTTCTCAGGGAGGGCGCACTCATGCTTGAAACGCTGATCTCTTCCAGGATCCGCCGCACGCTCCTTGAGCATCTATTGGCTCACCCGGAGCAGCGGGGGTATCTTCGGGGACTCGCCAAAGAGCTCAATCTTCCGGTCAGCCCCTTGCGCCGGGAGCTCAAGCGGCTGGAAGCCCTCGGACTCCTCAAAGCCTCCCAGGAAGCGAACATCCTCTTTTATCATGTGGACCGCACGTGCCCCTTGTTCCTCCAACTGACATCAGCCCTCAGAAGCCCTTCGGCAGCGATCGAGCCAATCAGGGATACAAACCAAGATAGGGGACACAAAACACGTTCTCAAAAATGGTTTGTGTCCCCGAAGTTGGCGATGGAGGGTGTCGCGTTGAGCCTCATGGTCGCGGGCGTCCTGGCGGGGGTGGCGTATCTCGCGTACACCAACCAGCGATTGCTGCTGGTCACGAAGCACGCCGTCCTGACGCCGAAAACCCAAGTCACGGTTGTTGAGTCGCCGACCGCCACCACTGCCTCGGGCACCATGCGCGGAACGCGGTGGCAGTTGATTCCCGGAGGCCAAAGCTACTAATGAGCCGCCAAATAAGGGGACACCAAAAAAGGGGACACAAACAAATGGCTCAAAATTGGGCAAATTGTTTGTGTCCCCGATTTATTTGGAACTTGTTTTGTGTCCCCTTTCTAGCGGTGTTATTGTTTGCGAGTACCGCCGTCGCGGAGATTCCGTATTACATCGCCTACCAAGGCAAGCTGATGGATGCCACTGGTTCTAAGGCCGTCACCGGCTCCATTACGATCATCTTCAGGCTCTACGATGCTGAAACCGCCGGCAGCGAGCTGTGGAAGGAGACGCACAGCGTGACATTGAGTGAGACCGACAGCGGGGTCTTCAGCCTCACCCTGGGTAGTGTCACCGCGCTCAGCTCGGTGGACTTCAACAGCCCGATGTGGCTTTCGGTCCAAGTCTCCGGCGACTCGGAGATGACCCCGCGCCAGCGGCTCACCGCCTCGGGCTACGCGCTCAATGCCGACAAGTTGGACTCGTTGGATTCCACGAAGTTCATGCGGACGGACGTCAACACCTCCACCTCCGGCAAAATCACGATCACGACATCCGGCACCGCGTTGCTCATCAAGCCGACCACTGATCCGGCCGCCAGCACGAAGCTCATGGATGTCCAGAACGCCGCCGGCACCAGCAAGTTCAGCGTTGACCTGGAAGGTGATGTGACGGTCGCCGGCGACACGATGCTCAACGCGCAGGGCGATCTGCGGTTTGGCGACGCGGACTCAAGCAACTATGTCGCGTTCCAGGGCCCTTCAACGGTCAGCACGAACGTCGTCTGGACGTTGCCCAACGCGGACGGCTCAGCCAACCAGGTGCTCACAACCGATGGCTCAGCCGCCCTGTCGTGGGCGACCGCCAGCAGCCTCAGCAGCGCGGTCACTGGCACGACCAACGCCAGCTTCAATGTCGGCAGCGGAACCGATGCGACGGCCACCGACGTGTCGCTCCTCTTCGGCACAACGACGGGACAGGAGTCGCTGATCTTCGACGGCGACAGCACGGACGACTTTCTCCTCTCCGATGACTTGAATATCCAGACCAACACGTTGAAGGGCACGACCGCCGCCATTGATTTCTCCAGCTTCGATGTGGATACGAGCGGGAACACGACGCTCGCGGCGCAGGCCGATCTACGTCTGGCCGATGCCGACTCGAGCAACTATCTTGCGCTCCAAGCCCCCACGACCGTCAGCTCCAACGTGACGTGGACATTCCCCAGCGCCGACGGCTCCGCCAACCAGGTGTTGACGACCGATGGCTCCGGCGCCCTCTCATGGCAGACGACGACTGACATCTCTGGGACGGGGGACATTACGTCGGTCGCTGCGGGCGCAGGCTTAACGGGGGGTGGAACAAGCGGGGCTGTGACGCTGACCGTCGGCGAGGGAACCTACCTCGACATCAACGCGGACGACATCGCCTTTGACCCGACGGAAGTGGGGTCGGTGACGTGGGGGACCGCCAACTCGACTTGGACCTTTGCGGCGACCTCTGGCACCAATCCAACGGTTGGCTGGAGCAACGCAGCGCTCGACATTGACGCGACGGTGACGGTGGACGACATCGCCTGCGAGACCGCCGGTTGCATCGGCGCAACAGAGCTGGGAACGGACAGCGTCGCCTCCGACGAGATCGCGGCGGATGCGGTGGGCAGCAGCGAGATCGCGACCGATGCGGTGGGCACCGCCGAGCTGGTGAACTTTGGCACGCTGACCGGCACCTCCGGCAACGTGCTCGTGGCGGACGGCACCGACTTCGAATCGGTGGCCATGAGCGGAGATGCCACCATTGATAGCACCGGAGCAGTCACCGTGGCCAACGACTCCCACACGCATGGTTCCTCGAGCATTGGGGATGACCAACTGAACTTTGCCCAATTCACAGATTCCATGTCCCTGGATGCCACGACCACCATCGATATGAATGCGACCAGTGGGACGGATCTGATCCTCGATGACATGTCCTCCGCGGAACAGCTCATCCTGCAGAATGCCCAATCCACGCCCGACCGCGCGGACCTGTATGTCGCCGACGCGACCTCCAACCGGATCACCCTCGGGGATTTCGTCATAGCCGTATCGGATTCCTCGGCCGGGGTGGTCATCGACACCCAGGGCGACGCCAACCTGAGCGAGACCGGTGCCTCCCCCGCCCTGACCAATACCAGTGACGCCCGTGAAGCGCTTGCCATCGCGTCGGATGTGACGGCGACGGCCTCTGACGGGGTCCTCAAGATGGGGATCAAAGATAGCAAGTGGGAGTACATCTGGTACAACGCGAGTGAGGACAAGTTCATCTTGAGTGCCACTACCCGTATCGAGTCGTCCAGCCCTGCGTACCTGCTGTTCTCACCCCCGACCAGCAGCGGCAGCACGCCGGGCAGCCGCTATGGCATCAAATTCGATCCAGACGTCACCCCGAAGACCCTGAGTTTTGTGGAAATCACCAGCCCCTTGAGCAACCCCGTGGAGAACACGCTCTTTGAGATGAAGGCTGGCGGACGGATGGCGCTGGAGTTTGCCAACCTTGTGAAGAACGGTTCCTTCGAGGCGTTCAGCGCGATGGAGGAGTTCCACAGCTATGACGCGGCTTACACGACGGCCGCGACAACGGCCACCCAGTTTGGAGGTCTCTGGAACCAGACCGCCGGCTTCCAGGGCGGGTGGGATAACTTTGCGCCGGATGAATGGACGTGGGTCAAGGGGAGCGTGTTCCAGCACTCGCCGGTCGTGTTGGGCACGGCCACCTCCACACAGAGCTACACCACCGACGCCGCCCATGGCAAAAGCTCCGTCGCCCTCAAAGATCACAATGCCTCGGCAACCTATACGACTCTCGCTGACAGTCCATTTCCTGACGGGGCGATCAAGCAGCGCATCACCAACCTGAAACCGTCCACCACCTATGCGGTGGGGGTCAAGGCGCTGGTCACCGATGCGGCCAACACGACCGCCATCCTCGATGTGGATGGGGAAGCCAGCGGAGCCGGCCAGTTGACCAAGATCGGCGTATCCACCGCGGCGGCCCTGACGACGACTGCCACCACGTACACCGATCTCGTCGGAGTCTTCACGACCAGCGCCACGGCGGATGACGTCACGATCTACCTGATCTGCAAGCAGACGGGCACCATTGATCTAACGGACCTGTGCCGGTTTGATGGGGTGCAGGTGGTCGCCAGCAAATCGGTTCCGGAGTTTGCGCCGAGTACCTTGGTGGACACGGGCGACCAGACCGTCTACGGAAGCCTCCGCCTGGGGCGGACCTCAGATGAAAAGGGAGGCATTCTCTCCGTGGACCGGTTTGTCCGCACGCGCGGCATCGAGCTGTTTACCGATGACCCCGGCATCACCGGCAAAACGGGAGGTGGGTCAGCCACCCTCGGTGGCAGTGGCATCTTCCCTCCTGGGAAGGGATGGAACTCCACGTTGTCCCAGCAGGCGACTGTCAATATGTTTGTGGAAGGGACGTACGATTCCACCGCGCCGCCGAACCGTTCCTACAAAGTCAAAATGGCCACCAACGACCCCGACAAGTTCTCGTGGTGGTACTCGGATGACACGACCAGTTGGACCGAGACGGTCGGCGGTAACAGCGTGGCAACACCCATCAGCGTCTCCACCAGCTCGGCTTCCGCCGTCACTTTGAATGCCGGCGTCAAGGAGAGGTTCGACAGCTCCACCGCCTGCGCGGATGATGACACGTGG
>JACQRA010000082.1 GCA_016206725.1 Candidatus Omnitrophota bacterium | reverse complement strand
CTTGACGGTGCGCGGTACGGTGGTGCGGCGCGATCCCTCCGAACCTGGCGAGATCGGGGAAGGCCTCGACCAGGTCAGCGTGAAGCTCAGCGGCAACGGGTTGGAGCGGCAAACGATGACGCGAGGAGGCGACTACGTCTTCGAGAATATTCCCGAGGGAACCTACGAACTCCGTCTGAGTTCGAAACGCTTCGTCTTCGAGCACAACGGACAGCGAACCATGACCGTCCAGGACCGGGACCTGGCCGTCCCTCCGGTCTTCGGTGACCACATCACACACATCGTCAGCGGGACCGTCTCGAGGAAAGACACGAACCGGGGCCTCCCGAACGTCACGGTCGAGCTCTACGCCAAAGACACCTTCCGGCCAGTCCAGCAGACGACCACCAGCGCCCAGGGCGTCTACCGTCTTGAAAAGGTACGGGAGTATCCCGCCAACACCGCCTGGGCGGCCTACACCGTCAAGCCCATTGCTACCGGTCAAGATACCTTCATGCCGGCCACACGAGACATCATGGTCGATCGCGATGTCTCTGACGTAAACTTTAGCCTTCAGGAGGCCGCCGCCAACCGGCCGCCGGAGTTTACGCAGGTGGCGGAGCAGACGGTGGTGGAGGGCGGCACGGTGGAGTTCATCGTCAAGGCGACTGATCCGGAAGGGCAGCCTGTGAGTTACGAGTGGGGCACACCGTTACGAGCAGGCGAGTCCGTAAAAGAAGAGAAGGACCCAGACGATGGCAAATCCATCATTCTGCGCTACCGCTGGGAGAATGCGAACCGGCTGCTCTCATCAAGCGGGAAGTATCTCTTGCCCTTCTCTGCCACAGATGGGCAAGGGGGTAGTGGCGTGCTCCACGTCATCCTTACCGTGACGGAAAAACCGAAACCCAAGCTCGCCTTCCATCCTGATGTGACCGACAAAACAGTCGATGAGGGACAGACCGTCGCCTTTCAAGTGCTTCAGATCGAGCAACAGCCAAGCGCTCCGACCGCCTCGCTTTGTTCAGCCAGCAACCTCCCCATCGGGGTCAAGTGGGGAGACAATCGCTTCGAGTGGACCACAGACTTCACTCAAGCCGGCACGTATCAGATCACCTTCACATGTCCCGGCGCTGAGCCGGAGTCCAAGACGATCACCATCACCGTCCGCAACGTGCCGAAAGCGCCGCAACTGACCGAGATTCCACCCCACACCGGCAAGGTCGGGGAGCCGACCATCTTTACCGCGGCGGCCAAGAGTTTCACGCCGACCTATTCCCCCTCTTCCCCCTCCGGTGCGTTCTCCTACACGATCACGCCGGTCGTGCGCTTCAATCACTTGCTCGATCCCGTCACCGGTATCTTCCGCTGGGTGCCGGATGTTCAGCAAGGCGGGACGTATCAGCTTGAGGTGACGTTCACCGATGCGGAGGGCAGCGACAAGGAGAACACCACCCTCACCGTTGGAACGCCATCCCTCCAATTCGCCAACCTGAAATTTATCGGCGACCAGGCGAAAAACTTGTATCGCGTAACCTTTGATGTCAGGACGGATGAGCGCGTGCTCAACGTCTCTGAAGCTGAAGCCTTGCTCCTGACGGCGAAAGTGCTCAGCGAGCAGGGAACCGTGGTGCGGATGTTGGCTGACAACGCCCCGGCCGAACCGTTCCACTATCAAGGCCTTGACCGCGGCTACGGCCTAACGTGGGATGGGAAAGACGCGCAAGGCCAAGCTGTTGCCACAGGCTCCTATCGCTTGGAGCTTACCGTCTCGATCCCCTCCTGGCAACCCGTGACAGTACCGAGCGAATGGTTTCCCGTCCGTCCTCCGCAGCCCCCGATTGTCACCCTGAGCAGCCCCGCCGATGGCGCAACCTTCGCCGCGCCGGCGACGATTCCTCTTGCCGCAACGGTTAGCGATATGAGCTATACGAGTGGAAGCATCGCGAAGGTGGAATTCTTTCATGGGACTCTCAAGCTTGGCGAGGATGCGACCGCCCCCTATGAGTTCGCCTGGACCGACGTGGCCCCAGGCGCTTATCCCCTGACGGCCAAAGCGACCAACGAGAGGGGTGAGGGGGGCACGAGTGCCGTCGTGACGGTGACGGTGACCCCGCCGCCCCCGCAGGAAGCCTATTTCGTCATCGGGACTCATCCCGTCCGCAACCGTGAAGACGTGTTTATCGTCCAGATCACGGACCCCGCCACGATTCAGCAGGCCCAGGCGTGTTATGCGCAGGCTCAGGCGAATCCTCAACACCCCCTCTGTGGGCGGCATATTACAGGGGTCATCGTCTCAGGCAACGGAGGGTTTAACACCGGATGGAGCTGGCATTTGCAGCCCGAGACGGTGAGACTTGCTGAGATCTCGAAGGAACTGTGCGACGGCGGTCCGATGGATGTGGAGCGCGAAGGGGTCAATTTTGACGCCGGCCGCTTTTGCCCGTGGAGCAGCTATGTCCTGGCATTAGGACGAGAGCCGCCTGCGTTCCAGGAACCACCGGAGTTTCGCGCGGTTGACTCCGTCCCGCAAGCCAACTCGCCGGCGGAGGAGTTGCGGGCGCCGGCGCAATCGGCTGTGACGACATCCGCCACGATGCCACAGGCCAACCCATCTCTCAGCGTGCCGATCGCGACGCCGACACCGACGCCAACGCCGACCCCATCCCCCTCCAATGTAGATCAATGGCTTGAGCGGGAAACCCCTCTGATGCGCAGGATGCTGGACAACGCCTCCAGGCATTTTGACGGGCATGACCAGTTGACGGTTCAGACCCTCAGAGCCGTGTATG
>JACQRA010000078.1 GCA_016206725.1 Candidatus Omnitrophota bacterium | reverse complement strand
TCTCCAGGTACGGCTGGTGGAACCACACGCACTCCAACCTCCCTGTGGCATCCCCAACAGCGACTCGCACGATCGTGCGACCTCCTGGCAGCCGGCGAAGACCCTTGGCCAGAATGCGACTGCGGATCGTGGCCACCTGCCCCGGCATCACCTGACCGATGGTGTGCAACCGACTGCGATCCTCATAACGTCGCGGGGCGTACCATAACACATCGTTGACCGAGCGGACCTCAAGGCGAGCGAGTTGTTCGGCCCGCGAGGGGCCCACGCCTTTCACGTAGCGGACGGAACGCGGTTGCATTATAATGGGGGCATGAGACGCTGTGTCATATGCGGTAAGCACTCCGTGGCGGGGCGCCACTACATCCGCCGAGGGCAAGCGAAAGTCAAAGGTGGGGTGGGACGCCGCATTGTCCGTAAGAACCCACGACGCTTCCAAGCCAATCTTCAACGCGTCAAGGTGTGGTTGAACGGTTCCCCAAAACGCGTACTGGTGTGTACGGCGTGTATCAAACAGGGACGCGTTCGGAAAGCCGTGTCAGGCGCGCCTCACAGAGCGACATCGCCACGTCCCCAGTGACGAGGCGTGGGCTTCCGACGAGATCATACCATTCGTCGGGAGAGAGCGCTAACCGCCTGCCCCATATCTTCCGTGTCGTCTGACCATCGGTCAACCACGAGACGCGTGAGGCGTCTTCTTCCAGACGCACCTGGCGGATCATCACGAGCGGCCGCTCGTTCTCCGGCCCAAACGGCGCAAATCGTTCCATCGCGCAGGCCACCTCGCGTGTCATCTCCTGCAAGCTCGCTTGCGCATCAATGGCCAGCCTCCGACCGTTCTGAGCGCGGCTTCCGGTTGTCTGCATATAGCGATTGAGCTGTTCCCGTAACCGCTCAAGATTCTCCGGCGCCAATGTCAGACCGCAGGCGCGCGCATGCCCCCCGTAGCGCAAGAGGGTCCCTTCGCACGCTCGAAGAGCTTCAAACAGGTTACACATCCCCATCGACCGTCCGGAACCCACGGCCGCCGTCTCATCCATGGCAATGGCGATCGCCGGACGCCCAAAGCGATCAGCCAGTTGGGCGGCCACGGGTCCCATGAATCCCGGATGCCATCCCCGCCGGCCGACCATGACGACGGCATGATCCTTGAAGTGCAGCCGGCTGGCTTGCTCGTTGGCCTCAGAGAGCATGCGACGATGGAGGACTTTGCTGGTCTGATAGATCTGTCCAATGGTCCGAATGAGCGACTTGGCGCGACGGACCGAGGACTCCACCAACACGCGCCACACGGCCATCGCCTGCCCCAGGCGGCCGGCGGCATTCAGGCACGGTGTGAGTCGCCCGAGCACTTGCTCCGGTGTGGCTCGGGTCAGTTGCAGCGCCTCGCACAACAGCCGAAGACCGGGCCGACTGCTGTGGAGCAACCGGCGCAATCCCAGGTTCACTAGAATCCGATTCTCACCCAACAGCGGCACGTAGTCCGCGAGCGTGCCGATCGCGGCCAACTCCATCAATGAGGCGAGGCGCTCGTCACCCTTTCCCCACATCGCTTGAGCGAATTTGAACGCCAGTCCTGCGCTGCACAGCTCCCGACCGAGCCCGGGTACCCAGCCGTCGGCTGGGTGGGCGATGGGAGCGCCGAAAGACGCAGTCTGAGGCAGCCCCCTCGCATCGGCGCAATGGGGATTGATCAGCGCCGAAGGACGAGCGAGGTGGTCGGTCGGAAGGTGATGATCCAAGATGACGGTCTTGACCCGATGCGCCGCAAGCCGCCGGATTTCCTCGGCTTGATTTGTCCCGCAATCAACGAGCAACACCACCTTCACCTTCAGGCGCACGACCTCGCGAATCAACGACGAGGGAAACCCATAGCCATGCGCCAGACGATTGGCAATCCGCACCGTCGTCGCAGCACCCAGCGATGTCAGCACGTCAAAGACGATGGCCGAGGCGGTCATCCCATCCACGTCCGAATCGCCGAACACCATGATCGGGCTGCGCGAGGCAACCGCCTGGCGAACCGTCGTAACCGCTTCACGCATGCCGGACAGTTCCAAGGGATCCCTTAACGCCGACCCGTCCGGCGAGAAAAATCGCTCGACCTCTTGCGGATCGCCAATCCCTCGGTTGAGGAGGAACTGGCCGATGAGCGGCGGCAGGTGACAGGTGTGAGCCAGTCGAGACGCGGCAACCGGATCGGCTGGGAAGAGCTGCCACCTGGAGCGTGAGATCATGGTCACGCAGGCTTAAACGCCCGTCTCCATGTAATCACGAACGCCGAGGCGATGTAGACCGTCGAATAGACCCCGGAGATGAAACCAACCAGCAAACACAAGGCGAAATCATGGAGCACTTCCCCGCCGAAGAAGTACAGGGCGAGGACTTCAACGATCACCGTCAACGACGTGAGCAGCGTACGCGAGAACATTTGATTCACGCTCAGATTGATGATCTGGGTCAGGTCGGCTTTCTTCGTGGTGCGAAGATTTTCTCTCACGCGGTCGTAGATGACGATCGTGTCGTTGATCGAGAAGCCGGCGATGGTCAGCAGCCCCGCCACCACGATGAGATCAATCGAGCGCTGCATCAGACACAGCATCCCCACGGCCACGACCACATCGTGAAGCAGCGCAATCACGCCGGCCAATCCAAAATCAAAGTGACGAAAGCGAAACGCCACCCAGCCGAGAATCCCCAGCATCGACCAGAGAATCGCCCACCACGCTTTGTCGCGCAGAATCTTCCCCACCACCGGCCCCACCCGTTCCATCCGAATGAGCTCCGGCGCGCGGTCCTGCCCAAAATCCGAATAGAGGGCTTCGCGCGTGAGCGCGATCGTCCGCTCAATCTCGGCATCGGCGTCGGCTGATGTCCGAATAAGCCAGTCCGTCGGGGAGCCGAATTCCTGGATCACGGCATCGCCCAAGCCGACCTTGCTCAAGGTCGAGCGCATCGCATCGGCGCTCACCGGTTGAGTCAGGCGGTACTCCTGCAACAGCCCGCCGGTGAAATCAATCCCATAGCGCTGAGACCCCCGCTGAATGAACGCGCCCACCCCGACGGCGATCACGACGGCCGATAGGATATAGCACAGGCGGCGCTTGCCGATGAAATCAATGTGTGTCTCGCCGATGAGGTGCGCCATCGAGAGGCGCTTCAACCACCCGCCAAGCAGGATATCCATGATGACGCGGGTGACGAAGATCGCCGTGAACATGCTGGCCATGATGCCGGCGGTCAAGGTCGTGGCGAATCCACGGATCGGCCCCGTGCCGAACCAATAGAGAAACAC